>CALFOB010000060.1 GCA_937919125.1 uncultured Micrococcales bacterium
ACCCAAACCACAAGATATAGGGACGGGAAACGTAAATATCACCACATCTTGTGTGTATATTGGTTTCTCTACCCAGCAAAAAATAGTCGAAAAACCCTACAAAAAGGAGGAAAACATGCACTGTCCATTCTGTCGCTATGCGGACTCCAGGGTTATGGATTCAAGGACTTCAGACGATGGCAGCTCAATTCGCCGCCGTAGACAGTGCCCTGAGTGCGGATCTAGGTTTTCAACCACTGAAACCTCGAGTCTTTCGGTAGTTAAGCGCGGGGGCACCACAGAACCGTTTAGTCGCGACAAAATCGCCAACGGTGTCAGAAAAGCTTGTCAGGGCAGACCTGTAAGTGAAGCGGATCTGGCAATGCTTGCTCAAACAGTAGAAGAGACAATTCGAGCTACCGGAGCAGCCCAGGTTGAGGCTCAAGAGGTTGGTTTAGCCATTCTTGGACCACTTAGATCCCTTGATGAAGTAGCTTTCATGCGTTACGCAAGCGTTTATCAGGGCTGGGAAACATTAGAAGATTTCGAAGCAGCAATAGCTGTGCTCAAAGTAGAGCGCGAAAACCAGGTTTCGCAGTCGACCTAGTCGAAAGCGATTACAAAACATAAACAAGTTAAAAACTAAAAGGAAGGCAACACAATGACCGATACATCGGCTTACACTGACGCTGGTGCGGCTCAGGGGAGAAAAGGGCTCAAGATTGAGCGTATTTACACCACAGAGGGCGTTCACCCGTACGACCAGGTTAACTGGGAGTTCCGTGATGTAGTTCAGACCAACTGGAAGACTGGCGAGACCATCTTCGAACAGCGTGGCGCTGAATTCCCGGAATTCTGGAGCTTGAACGCTTCAACAATCGTGACCACAAAGTACTTCCGTGGCGCACTAGGAACCCCAGAGCGTGAGTTCAGCCTTCGTCAGCTGATCAACCGTGTTGTCTTGACTTACACACAGGGTGGACGTGACCACGGTTACTTCGCAACTGAAGAAGACGCAACAATCTTCGAGCACGAACTAACCTTCATGCTTCTAAACCAGGTGTTCGCTTTCAACTCACCAGTTTGGTTCAACGTTGGTACCTCAAGCCCACAGCAGGTTTCAGCTTGTTTCATCTTGTCAGTGGATGACTCAATGGAATCAATTCTTAACTGGTACCGCGAAGAAGGAATGATCTTCAAGGGTGGATCAGGTGCGGGTCTAAACCTTTCACGTATCCGTTCTTCAAAGGAACTTCTACGTTCATCAGGTGGTTCTGCTTCAGGTCCTGTTTCATTCATGCGTGGTGCTGATGCATCTGCAGGAACAATCAAGTCTGGTGGTGCAACACGTCGTGCAGCGAAGATGGTTGTTCTAGATGTTGATCACCCAGACATCGAAGAATTCGTAGAGACCAAGTCTCGCGAAGAAGACAAGATTCGCGTACTACGCGATGCTGGTTACGACATGGAGCTTGGTGGCAAGGACATCAACTCTGTTCAGTACCAGAACGCAAACAA
>CALFOB010000061.1 GCA_937919125.1 uncultured Micrococcales bacterium
GCTTGGCGAATCCACCATGTTGCATAGGTTGAGAACTTGAATCCCTTTGTGTAGTCAAACTTTTCTACAGCTCTAATCAGACCTAGGTTTCCTTCTTGAATTAGATCCAAGAACTGCATTCCACGACCGGTGTAACGTTTTGCAAGGCTAACTACAAGACGAAGGTTTGCCTCTAGTAGGTGGCTCTTTGAACGTTGACCGTCTTTGACTACCCAACGAAGATCTCTAGCCATATCTTTGGTTAGCTTCTTGTCGGTAGCAAGCTTCTCTTCAGCGAAAAGACCAGCTTCAATTCTCTTTGCAAGTTCAACTTCAAGTTCTGCGTTAAGAAGTGCAACCTTACCGATTTGCTTTAAGTTGTCCTTAACCGGGTCAGCAGTTGCTCCAGTAATGCTGGTGCTCTGAACCTGAAGGTCGTCTTCTTCCTTGGTTGAAAGAACAAGAGCACCTTCAGGAACTACAGGCTTGTCTTCGTCTTCTTCAACTTCAGGAATTGTTTCGTCAATTTCAGCGACGATTACATCAACATCTGCTTCAGCAACAATCGCTTCAGGATCTAGATCATCTTCTTCATCGTCAATGTCCAACCCATCAATACCTGCGGTCTTAGTTGCAGAAATCTTCTTAGGAGCTTTTACAGCTGTCTTCGCTGCAGGCTTCGCAACAGACTTAGTTGCTTTAGCGGCTGGCTTTGCAGCAGGCTTTGCAACAACTTTGGTTGCTTTCTTGGCAACAGGCTTAGCAACAACTTTCTTAGCAGCAACCTTAGGGGTTGCCTTGGTTGCCTTAGCGGCAGGCTTGGCAACAACTTTGGTTGCTTTTGCTGCAGGCTTTGCGGCCTTTACAACTGCCTTGGCCACTGGCTTCTTTGCTGCTGGCTTTGCTTTGGTCTGTGTTGCTTTGGCTTTTGTTGCAGGTGCTTTAGTAGCTGAAGGTTTGATTGCTTTTCCTTTAGTAGGTGTGGCGGTTTTCTTAGCCGAAGCGGCAGATGTCTTAGCTGGTTTTAAAGCCATTTGAACCTTCAGTGTTTAAGGGTTGACCGTATCGAAAAATTGGGTATTACGAAGACCCATGTCAAATCGGGTGAAATGACTGGGTCTGTCTCCAATTATGCCACCAATCATTGACTTTACGGTTCAACAGAGCCAATTGATGTCTCCAAGCCTTATAACCAAGAAAAGCTCTCAGTTATTCCCTACTTTGAGGTTTTAAGGGCCTTTCGGCTCTCTTTTCTAAAGAAATACACTCCAACAGCGATAACGATGAACTGAGCGGCAAATCCCCACCTAAAGCTGTCAATGTTGTATCGATCTGCGTCAACTGCAGGGTCATACATAAGGTCAATGACCAACCCAGTTAGATACATCATGATGAAAGTAGCTAAAAATCCGCCAACGTTAGCGAATCCATTGGCTGAACCAAGGCTCTTTTTCGGAACAAAGTCCTTGGAGAAGTCGAAAGCCACCATTGAAGCGGGACCACCAATAGAAATGATCAGAAAGCAAACCAAAAGTAGCCAAGACGGTGATCTTTCAGGCATAGCTAGCAAGACAATCCATGCAGCAACGATTAGTCCAACTACCGAAAAGACAAGCCTGGTTCGAAATTGAGGGGTTCTGGCACAGATTTCAGCAATTATTGGTCCCACAATGAATCCAAAGCCAACCATGGCAGTCAGGATAAACGCCACAAACTCGAGCTTTTGACCTTGTGCAGTTACTAAATAAGGCACAGCCCAAAGCAGAGAGACCGATGTTGTGGTTGGTTGCGTAGTGAAGTGAGTCCAGAAAGACATTCGAATGCCCGGTATCCGAACATTTTCAACCAATTGACCCCAAGCCTGCTTCACAGAGTTAACCGCGTGAGTCTTGTGTTTAACCTCATCGGCCTCATTTGAGGTGAAAGCCAAAAGCAAGAGGACCACTAGTAAAGATGCTGCCGCCATTATTGAGAAAGCTGGTTCCCACCCAAGGTTTTCCAGCATGAACCAGAACGGCACTGCCGAAAAGAACTGCCCAGTTTGACCAGCAGTTGATACGTATTGCTGAATCTTTGAGGCCTTAGCTCCTGAGTACCAGCCATTGATCATTCTGATCATGGAGATAAATGTGAAGCTATCCCCCATGCCAACAAGCATTCTGCCAACGACAGCCCATTCAAGGCTTGGTGCGAAAGCAACAGTAAGTTGCCCTGCTGCCATGATGCCTGCACCAACCATTAGAAGGACTTTGGCTCCGAACCGGTCAACAAGAATTCCAACTGGAATCTGCATTGCTGCATAAACGACTAACTGAAAGACAGCCAAGGTTGCTAGTTGCTGAGCATTAGTATCAAATCGCTCGCTGGCTGTGAGAGTTGCAACGCCAAGAGAAGATCTTTGAGTTACCGCTAGAAAATATGCCAGACCTGCAATAGAGAGAACAAGCGTTGGTGAACGCTTCAATCCTGATCCTCGTCGTTCTCCTGCTTGTTTTTCTGATGACTGGCAAGATAACCTTCGAGCTCTGCTGCGATTTCATCAGCATCAGGTATCGCTCGCTCTCGCGGTTTTACTGAGCCCAAGCCATTGGCTGAGCGTTCATTCTGAAAACTGGTCTCTAAACCTTGAACCATTCGAGCTAGATCCTGATTTTCAGCCATCTGGGCGGTAATCCTGCGAAGGAAAGCATCACCCTCATCACGAATATCGTCAGTTGGGAAAACCAAATTAAAGATCGGAAGAGCACACGTCTGAACTCCAGTCACTAGCTTG
>CALFOB010000062.1 GCA_937919125.1 uncultured Micrococcales bacterium
CACCACGACGACCGCGTTGATTGTTGCTCACCGCCCCTCAACTGTTCAGCTAGCTGACAAGGTTGCGCTATTGCAGGATGGCAAGATTACTGCCTTCGGTAAACACAGCGATTTGATTGCCTCGAACGAGCATTACCGATACGTCATCAGCAGCCTAGATGCTGCCGGAAAGATGATTGAGGTGAACAAATAATGAGCATGCAAGGTGTCAAGAACGAAGAAAAGATTGAGCTAAGCAAAGAAGAGCAGGCTCGTGTTCGAGCAAGGAGCTTGAAGCTTCTTGGTGAAATCATCAGGCCAGTAAAGAACAGACTGTTTGTTTCTCTTGCTCTAGTTATCACTAGCCAGGCACTAAGAGTTTCAGGTCCTTGGCTAATTGCAAAGACTGTTGACGAAGGTTTGCCTGCAGCTCAAGAGGGAGACCTTACCCCGCTGTTCTGGACTGTTGGTGGTTATGTAACAACTGCAGTTCTAGCTGGATTCACTATTGCCTACTTCCTAAGATTCGCAGCAAGAGTGAGCCAAGACATCATGTTCGGTCTTCGTAAGAGACTGTTCCGTCACACTCAAAGACTCTCTGTTGAATTCCATGAGACCTACACATCGGGTCGAGTTATCGCTCGTCAAACTAGCGACCTAGATTCCATCAAGGAACTACTTGATTCTGGTGGTAGCGAGATGATCTCGGGAATCTTGTTCATGTTGTTCACCGCTATTGCTTTGGTGACTCTGGATGCAACATCATTCCTAATCATGTTGGTGAGCTTTATTCCGCTGTTCTTCCTAACCAGATGGTTCCAGAAGAACACCAGAATTAGCTACCGTAAGACTCGTGTTGCCTCAGCTAAGTTGATTGTTCACTTCGTTGAGTCAATGACCGGTATCCGTGCAGTGAAGGCCTTCCGCAAGGAGAAGAGAAACGAAGATACC
Organism: uncultured Micrococcales bacterium; assembly: GCA_937919125.1. Lineage (GTDB taxonomy): Bacteria > Actinomycetota > Actinomycetes > Actinomycetales > Microbacteriaceae > Rhodoluna. The sequence continues at coordinate 931 of CALFOB010000062.1, forward strand.
TATAAAGATCTAGTTGAGGATTACCGTTCTGTGAACGCCAAGGTAATTCAGCTTTTCGGTATCTACGATCCAGGTCTAATCATGATTGGTAACATCACCGTTGCCTTCGTGCTTCTATGGGGTGGCTTTAGAGTCATGGAAGGCGATCTTGGTATTGGTGTTTTGATCTCTTGTATTTTGTATGCAAGAAGCTTCTATGAGCCAATGGAAAACCTGGCTATGTTCTATAACTCTTACCAATCAGCCAACTCAGCTCTTGAAAAGATTTCAGGTGTTCTAGAAGAAGAGCCATCGGTTCCAGATGCTGAGAACCCAACTCCTCTTGCTGAGCGGAAGGGACAAATCAACTTCAATACTGTTCAGTTCGCTTACTCAAACGGCAAGGTTGTCTTGCCTAAGTTCGATATGGATATTCCAGCTGGTCAAACCATTGCTTTGGTTGGAACTACCGGTGCGGGTAAGTCAACTCTTGCCAAGCTAATTGGAAGATTCTATGACCCAAGCTCAGGAACAGTTGAACTAGATGGAGTGGACCTTAGACGCCTATCTGATGTTGATCTTCGTAAGGCCGTGGTCATGGTTACCCAAGAGGCTTACCTATTCAGCGGAACAGTTGCTGAAAACATTGCTCTTGGTAAACCTGAAGCAACTCAAGAAGAAATTGAAAATGCTGCTAAGGCTGTTGGTGCTCACGAGTTCATCTTGAGCCTGCCTGATGGCTATGACACT
>CALFOB010000063.1 GCA_937919125.1 uncultured Micrococcales bacterium
CGAAGGAAGGAAGAATGTAACGAGCTTCTGGCATGTTTTCTCTGTTCATTTTCTTATTCCTTACTTCTTACCAACGCCGGTTGAAACTGACGCAAATTCTTGAATGTGATCAACGAAACCATATTCCAAAGCTTCTTCAGCTGAGAACCAACGGTCACGGTCACCATCAGCCATAACCTGCTCAACAGTCTTACCAGTCTGCTTTGCAGTTATAGCTGCAAGCTTCTTCTTCATGTCGTTGATTAGGAAAGCTTGTGTCTGAATGTCGGCAGCTGTTCCACCGAAACCACCACTTGGCTGGTGAAGTAGAACACGAGTGTTAGGGGTAATGAATCTCTTACCCTTTGCCCCTGATGTTAGAAGGAACTGACCCATAGATGCACACATACCGATACCGACAGTTACAACATCGTTTGGTACGTACTGCATGGTGTCATAGATAGCCATACCAGCGGTGATAGATCCACCTGGTGAGTTGATGTAGAGGAAGATGTCCTTGGTTGAGTCTTCAGCTGCTAGAAGAAGCATCTTGGCGCAAATCTCATTGGCGTTGTCATCGCGAACGTCGTCGCCAAGCCAAATAATGCGGTCTTTGAGCAATCTCTCAAATACGTTGCTCTGTTGGTTGTGTTCAGCCATTTACTGCTCCTCTAATCTGTTTTGCATAATCAAGATAACCGAGGAAACACCGAAAACATTCTCATGTTCGCCACAGGCAATAATTGCCTAGGAATTAGTCGTGGTCGTGACCTTCGTGGTTCTCAGGTGTGAAGCCATCATCAGTCTTAGTGAATTCAGCTAAATCAACGGCCTTGCCATCGCTGTCAGTGACCTTTGCGGCCTCTAGAACAACTGATAGAGCCTTACGTCTAGCGACTTCAGCTACGAATGAAGGGATCTGACCCTGCTCATCTACAGCCTTTACGAACTCGTTAGGGTCCATGCCGTATGACTGACTTGCCTGCATTAGGTACTGGAGCAACTCGTTCTCGTTGACTCTGACCTCTTCTTTTTCAGCAATTGCATCTAGCAACATCTGAACCTGGAAAGACTTAGTTGATTCAACAATTACCTCTGCACGGTGAGCATCGTCCTTCTGACGGCCTTCGCCTTCTAGGTGACGCTCAACGTCAGCGTTGATTAGCTCCTGTGAAACAGGGACATCAACAAGCTTTAGAAGTTCTTCGGTTAGAAGCTCTCTTGCCTGAAGACCCTGAGTGTAAGACTTTGACTTCTTAATCTGGTCTTCTAGACCTGCGCGTAGTTCTTTAACGCTGTCGAACTCGCTAGCCATCTGAGCCCACGCGTCATCTAGAGCCGGAAGTTCGCGTTCCTTCACAGCGTTCAGGGTAACTGTGATTTCAGCTTCCTGCCCTGCCATGTCGGCACCAACAAGCTTGCTCTTGAAAGTTGTTGTCTCACCTGCGGTAAGAGTGTCTAGAGCGTCATCAATTCCATCAAGAAGTGAATCGCTACCAATTTCGTAAGAAATGTTCTGAGCCTGGTCAATCTGCTTGCCATCAACACTGGCAATCAAATCGATAGAAGTGAAGTCACCCTTAGCTGCTGGACGCTCAACTGTAGTTAGAGTTCCAAAGCGTGCACGTAGACGGTCGATTTCTGAATCAACTTCAGCCGCGTCAACCTTGATAACATCAACCTTTACTTTTAGACCCTTGTATTCAGGAAGTGTGATTTCTGGACGAACTTCAACTTCGATTTCAACAACTAGGTTGCCAGCAAAAGTCTTCTCATCTGGTGACTGCTTAACATCAGCTGAAGGCTGACCTAGCGGACGAAGTTTTTCAGCTTCAATTGCCTGACGATAAATGCTGTCAAGACCGTCGTTGATTGCGTGAGCCAAGATAGCTGGGCGACCAACTCTTTGGTCAAGGATTGCAGCAGGAATCTTGCCCTTACGGAAACCAGGAATGTTAACGCTTTCGGCAATGTGCTCGTATGCGTGATCAAGGCTTGGCTTGAACTCTTCTGGAGTTACCTCAATGTTTAGCTTGACTCTGGTCGGGGTTAGACGTTCAACAGTGGTTTTCACTAGTGGCTCCATTAGACGTGGTCGGCTACAGCCGACCTATTTTTATCAAAGATGGTCGGGGTGACAGGACTCGAACCTGCGATATCCTGCTCCCAAAGCAGGCGCG
>CALFOB010000064.1 GCA_937919125.1 uncultured Micrococcales bacterium
ATGATGAGAGAGCCGCTGAAGTTCTAGATCTAATGGAACCAGATGATGCTGCTGACCTTATGCAGAACCTACCTGGAGATCGTGCAGAAGCCATTCTTGAGCTTATGGATGAAGAAGAAGCTGATGACATTCGAAGATTGATGTCCTTTGGTGAATTTACTGCTGGTGGTCTTATGACTACCGAGCCAGTTATTTGTTCTTCAGAGTCAACTGTTGCTGAGGCAATGGCTTTGATTAGAAAGAAAGATGTTGCACCAGCTCTAGCTGCGTCAGTCTTTGTTACCTTGCCACCTTTTGAAACTGTTACAGGCAAGTACCTAGGAATGGTTCACTTCCAGAGACTGCTCCGTTATCCACCACACGTTCGTCTTGGAACCATTTTGGATACCGATGTTGAGCCAGTAGTTGCTGACACACATATTTCTAAGATCCACAGAACAATGGCTAACTACAACCTGGTTTCCATTCCTGTTGTTGATGGTGAAAACCGCCTAATTGGTGTTGTAACAGTTGATGACGTTTTGGACCACCTACTTCCAGATGACTGGAGAAGCGAAGATGGAGGTGACTCAATTGGCTAAATCTCGTAACCGCCTAGATACTCCGCTTTCAACAAAGCGCAAGCCACTAGTTCCTCGCATCAACCGTGAACAGTTCGGTAGAGCTTCAGAAGCCTTTGCACGTGCCCTTGGCACCGGAGGCTTCCTAATTGGCCTAACCATTTTCTGTATTGTTTGGATTCTTTGGAACTCAACAGCACCTATTGAACTAGCTTTTGACCCAAGAGTTACCAACTTCACATTGCTAACACTTCTACTCTCACTGCAGGCTTCTTATGCTGCCCCTCTGATTCTTCTTGCTCAGAACCGTCAGGATGACAGAGACAGAGTAAAGACTGAGCAGGATCGTCAGCTAGCTGAAAGAAACCTTGCAGACACCGAATACCTTGCTAGAGAAGTTGTTGCGCTGAGACTAGCTATGAGCGAAGTTGCAACCAAAGACTTTGTCAAAGATGAACTTCGCGATGCTCTTGAAGAGATTCTTGCTGAACTCAAGAAAAACTCTAACGACTCTAAGTGATGAGTGATTTAGTAAATAGAGTCCAAGCTGCTCTCAGTTTGGTTATTGATCCAGAACTAAGAAGACCAATCACTGAACTTGATATGGTTGGTGCCGTAGAAGGCTCAGAAGATAACTTCAGTGTTGAAATCAAGCTAACCGTTAGCCACTGCCCTCAAGCTGTTCAAATAGAACAGCAAGTCACTGAGGCTCTTGCAAAAGAATTCACCTCTTCTGCGATTCAGGTGAAGATGAGTGTTATGACTCCTGAGGAGTTAGATGCTCTAAAGGTAAAACTTCGTGATGGTCGTGAGCCTAAGTCCAACCCGTTTGCTGTTGGAACTTCAACCAAGGTATTCCTGATTGGTTCAGGTAAAGGTGGTGTTGGTAAAAGCTCACTAACTGTGAACCTAGCTGTTGAGTTAGCTAAGCAAGGTCACGATGTTGGTGTTCTAGATGCAGACATTTTTGGTTTCAGTATCCCTGCACAATTAGGAACCACCGATAGGCCTACTCGTCTTGATGACATGATCTTGCCTCCTATTGCTTATGGAGTGAAAGTTATTTCCATTGGGATGTTCTTACCAAGCAATGAACCAGTTGCTTGGAGGGGACCAATGCTACATAAAGCAGTTGAACAATTCCTTACTGAAGTTCACTGGGGTTCGCTTGATTACCTATTGATTGACATGCCACCAGGAACTGGAGATGTTGCTATCTCTGTGGGACAACTACTTCCAAATGCTAAGAGCATCGTGGTTACTACCCCTCAGGAAGCTGCTTCTTATGTTGCTCAACGTAGTGGCTCAGCAAGTCACAAGATAGGTCAAGAGATCTTCGGTGTAATCGAAAACATGAGTGGTCTAAGAATGCCTGATGGAACAACACTGGAACTCTTTGGTTCAGGTGGTGGCCAGACTGCAGCGGATGCCCTAACCGAGTTCTCAGGCACTCCAGTCTCACTTATTGGCCAGGTTCCACTAAGTGTTGAACTAAGAACTGGCTCAGATTCAGGTAACCCTGTGGTTCATACCAATCCAGAAGATCCTGCCTCTGTTGAGATAGCTAAGATTGCCAAACTCCTAATAGATTCCAAGCTTCCTTCGGCGAACCGCACCTTGAAAGTCGACATCGCCTAAACTTTCGGGTATGACCGAAACTTACATCGAAGAGCTCATCCCTCACCTTGGATCAACTCCAACAACCGTTGGAATCATCAATCCAAACACCGGCAAGGTGTTCTATGACCTACCTCAACACAATGCCGAGCAGGTTGCCTCTGCTGTGAAGGCAGCAAGAGAAGCTCAGAAGACTTGGGGCAAGACTGACCCTAAGGTTCGAGCAAAGTTTCTCTACCGACTTCACGATTTGATTCTCAATGAACAGGATGAACTACTAGATATCGTCCAGCTAGAAACAGGAAAAGTAAGAGCACACGCATTCGAAGAAATAGCAGGTGGACTAGGTGCTGCTCGTTATTACGCCAAGGTAGGTCCTAAAGCTCTGAAGTCTAAGAGCACTCATGCGGGTGTTCCAGTGATTACTAAGACCTGGGTGAACCATGTTCCAGTCGGAGTTGTTGGAGTTATTACTCCATGGAACTATCCCCTAGCTCTATGCATGCTTGATGTTCTACCTGCACTTATGGCAGGTAATGCTGTGGTTCAAAAGTCAGATAACCAAACAACTCTTACAGCTCTCAAGGCAAGACAGATGGCTATCAAGGCAGGACTAGATCCAGCACTCTGGACAGTTGTTGCAGGAGATGGAGCAACTGTTGGAAATGCACTGACCGATAGTGCTGATTACATTGCCTTCACAGGCAGTGCTGCAACTGGAAGATTAGTTGGAGCAAGAGCAGCAGCGAGACTTATCCCTTTCAGCCTTGAACTAGGTGGCAAGAATCCTCTTATTGTGCTGCCTTCAGCAGATCTGAATGCAGCAGCAGAGGCACTTATTGGTGGAGCTTTTGGAAGTGCTGGACAACTGTGTGTCTCAATTGAGAGAGCGTATGTTCCAAACAACCTAAAGACCCAGTTCCAGGACATCTTGGCTAAGAAAGTAAATGAGCTGAAACTAGGAAGCAGCAAAGACTTCAGCATGGATATTGGAACTCTGACTGGAGCAAACCAGTTAGCTAGAGTTTCTGGTTTCATTGACGATGCAGTGAACAAAGGCGCAAAGGTTCTAGCTGGAGCAAAAGCACGTCCTGAGATTGGCCCTTACTACTACTCCCCGACTATCGTCACTGATGTTGATGCATCAATGAACATGTTTGCCAATGAAGTGTTTGGTCCGGTTGTTGCTATCTATGGTTATGACACCATTGATGAAGCTGTTGAACTTGCTAACAACACAACAGAAGGTCTAAACGCATCTGTGATTGGAAATACTCGTGAAGCGAAGAAGGTTGCTGAACGAATTATGGCTGGAACTGTGAACATCAATGAAGGCTTCAGAGCAACCTTTGCCAGCCTTGATACACCTATGGGTGGAATGAAGAATTCAGGTTCTGGTAGAAGAAATGGTGTTGACGGTCTGTTGAAATACACAGAGACTCAAGCCATTGGTGTTCACAAAGGATTATTGAACTTCCCTAGCCGTGGTCACCAATACAACAGAATGGCTCCGCTTCTGAACGTGCTCTCAAGAATTATGAGAAGACTCTAGGTCGCTTCGTTATCAAACGGTGGTGCTTCGCCTAGGTCAAGTCTTGACTGGCTTCTAGTTTTTACCTGATTCAAATCTGCATGCTTCACAGCAGGAGTGTCATCCAGAAGAGCTTCTCTAATGATTCTTCTTGGGTCATACTGTCTTGGATCTAGCTTCTTCCAGTCCAGGTCTTCAAATCCTTCGCCTAGCTCGTCTTTCATCTGAGCTTGGGCAGAGTTAGCCATGATTCTCATCTTCTTGATGAATTGAGCAAAAGATTTGGCATAGCCAGGCAGACGCTCTGGCCCCAAAATGAATAGGGCTAGCACCAGCAAGATCATTATCTTTTCGCTGCTTAGTCCAAACACCCTTTTAGGTTACCTGCTTGCCTACCATCTAGAAAGCCAAACCATAGATATGCTCGTCTTAGACCATGATTGACAAGATATCGAGCTGGAAATATACCGAGGAATTCCATCAGGAACCCGAAGTAATTGCTCGCGCTCGGGCTAGAGCAGACGAGATGGGTATTGAGTCCATTACCCCCTCTGTTGGCTCTCTGCTTGCAGTACTGGTTGCCAGCACCAATGCCAAAGCCATAGTTGAAGTTGGCACAGGAGCAGGAGTATCTGGGCTCTGGTTGCAAACAGCTAGCACCAATTCCATCCTGGCAACCATTGATACTGAATCCCAGCATCAAGACTTAGCTAAAACTGCTTTCGAGCAAGCTGGTATTCCTAATTCAAGACTTCGAATGATCAACGGTAAATCCAGCGAGGTTCTAGTTAACCTTGCCGATGAGGCCTATGACCTAGTTCTACTAGATGGAGATATCGATTCTCTATTGACTCAGGTTAAGGAAAGCCTTCGCTTACTAAGAGTTGGTGGCATTTTGGCTATTCCTCATGCTCTATGGCGAGACCGAGTCCCTGACGATGTGCTTAGAGATGACAACACTGAAGAATTCCGAACAGTATTAGATTTCATCAACCACAGCGGGCTATTCATCACATCACTCAGCACCAGCGGTGATGGATTACTAATCGCTGCCAAGAAATAGGTAAGAAAAAACCACCTGATCACTCAGGTGGTTTTATTCAAAGACTTATTTAGCGCTTCTTGATTCCAGCCAAAACCTTCTTCAACTGATCTACCTCATCATCATTAACTGAGATAACTAGTCGACCGCCACCTTCTAGAGGAATACGCAAAACTATTAATCCGCGAGCTTCGCGCTCGGCTTCCATTGGACCGTCACCGGTACGTGGCTTCATTGCTGCCATTAGAGACTCCTAGATACTTGGAACTTCTATTAAACCACGCTTTGGGGGCTTATTTTGGGCCTGTTCACAAACCACAGGTATCCATTTGATTACTTTTAAGCTGAAAGCCAATCTGAGAGGGCCTTTTCACAAGCGTAAATCTGGTCAATCTCCACACCTTCATCGTCCGCATGGGCTTTATTTGGGTCTCCTGGGCCGAAATTCACGGCAGGGATGCCAAGGGCACTAAATCTAGCGACATCGGTCCAACCATACTTAGGGAAAGGGACTGTCCCTGTTGCAGCCACGAAAGCAGCTGCCTCAGGCAGATCTAGTCCTGGTCTAGCCCCATCAGCAAAGTCAGTTACTTCTAGCTCAAAGCCAGCAAATAGTTCTCTAAGGTGAGCTTCAGCATCGGCACTACTCTTACTTGGAGCAAAGCGATAGTTCACAGTAATCAAAGCCTCATCAGGGATAACATTGGCTGCTATTCCTGAGTTCATAAGAACTGCATTCAGGCTCTCTCGATAAACAAGTCCATCTACTTCCACTTCCTGAGGAACATAGTCAGCCAGGATAGCCAATGGCTTGGCTGCTTTATGCAGAGCATTCTCACCCATCCAAGGACGAGCTGAGTGTGCCTTCACACCAGAGAGCTTTATTACTGCTCTAAGGGTTCCATTGCAGCCACCCTCAACTCTTGCATTGCTAGGTTCACATAGAACAGCAAAGCTACTCTCTAGAAGTTCAGGTCTATTGCGAGCAATACGACCAAGTCCATTCAGAGCTGAGTCAACTTCTTCGTGGTCATAGAAGACCCAGGTCACATCCACGTTTGGGGAAACCAGTGCTGCTGCAAGCTTTAGCTGAACTGCAACACCTGCCTTCATGTCTACTGTTCCTCTGCCCCAGAGAACATGGGATCTTTCAAGATTGATGAGTTTTGTAGGAAGGTTATCGGCTACCGGCACTGTGTCGATGTGTCCTGCGATAACCACTCTCTTGTCTCTACCAAGGTTGGTTCTAGCGATGATGGCATCAGCATCACGAATAACCTCTAGATGGCTATAGGCCTTTAGGGCAGATTCAATGGCATCAGCCAGTTCCTTCTCATTACCTGAGACTGACTCGATGTCACAGATGGCTCTGGTTAGGTCAACAACATCGCTTTTTAGATCAAGATTTACACTCACCTTACGAGCCTACTTGTAACCTTGTAGGGATGAATAATTTAGACGCACCTACAAAAGCCTGGGGCATGGGCCTAGCTACCATCGCAGCCGATGGCACCATCTTGGATACCTACTACCCAAAGCCTCACCTTGGAGCTTCTCCAACGGGCGATGAGGTCTACCTGATGGACAAGAACTTCGATGCTCTAATTGGTAAAGACCCGAGAAGAAACGTTGAAGTCAAAGCTGTTAGAACAGAAATCAACCTTGCTGACCCTGTTTCATCAACCCCTGACGCTTACCTAAGACTTCACCTACTCTCCCATCTATTGGTGAAGCCAAACACAATTAGCCTTGAGAACCTGATGGCTCATCTGCCTATCGTTGCTTTCTCATCTATTGGTCCTATCGCTGTTTCTGATTACGAGAAGCTTTTGCCAACCCTCACACGAGGCGGTGTAACAGTGCATTCAGTAGACAAGTTCCCAAGACTTGTCGACTACGTAGTTCCTAAGGGTGTTCGTATTGCAGACACGAACCGAGTAAGACTTGGAGCTCATCTATCTCCAGGAACCACAATCATGCATGAAGGTTTTGTGAACTTTAACGCTGGAACTCTAGGTATCGCCATGATTGAGGGAAGAGTTTCTCAAGGTGTTGTCGTTGGTAATGGATCTGACATCGGTGGTGGAGCATCGATTATGGGAACCCTTTCTGGTGGCGGCAGAGAAAGAGTTCAGATTGGTGAACGTGCTCTTCTAGGAGCTAACGCAGGAATTGGTATTTCAATAGGTGATGATTCTGTAGTTGAAGCTGGTCTATACGTGACAGCCGGAACCAAGGTAACCATCATTGATGGCTCTGAAGAGAGAACCGCTAAAGCAGTTGAACTAAGTGGTCAGCCAAATCTTCTCTTCAGAAGAAACTCTCTAAATGGAAGAGTGGAAGTGCTCCCTAGGACAGGTGCAGGCATTACTCTGAACGCTGCACTTCACACTGGTAGCTAGTTTTTATTCGTCGACGAATCCATCTGCGGGCACTGCAGGACCAACATGGCTAATGATTGGCCCGTACTCAGATCCTAAATAGGTCAGAATCTGTAGTGACTGGATCACGATAAGCGAGATGATGGTGAATCTCTTGTATTTATCAAGCCTCTTTTGAAACGCGAGCAAAACTAGAAATCCTGTTCCTTGAAAATAGACTGACAAGGCCAGTGCAGACAACGTTAGGAACAATCCAACAACCCTTTGTGTGGGCCAAGAATCGGAATCTCTACCGGAATACACTTCTGCTTTGTCGTCAAGATTAGTGACTTCTGGTTTGAGTTTCATGTCTTCGATTCCCCTATCTGATTGAGTAAAGCCTATCAATCCAATCGGGCACGATGTGTAAGGAGAACATTTATCCTCTGACTGAATCCCAGCCATTGGCTTGAAGCTCTAAGCCGTCTAATAAAACCAGGACATCACTTTGTGGAAGCACTCTTCCAATTGGTTTGAATTCTTTAGGGATGTCAACACCTTCAGGGAAGGTGGCTAGAAGAGAGTGATCTTCTCCACCAAATAGAACCCAGTTCTCTAGTGTTACT
>CALFOB010000065.1 GCA_937919125.1 uncultured Micrococcales bacterium
GGCATTGAGCCTAAATCCATTGAGAATGTGAACCATTCCTTTAACTCATCCTTCAAGATCACAGATAGCCAAGGCCAAGACCTAGCCCTAAGAATCAACCTCGCATCTCATAAATTAGGTGATGAAGTCCTTGCAGAGATGCAGTGGCTAGAAGCCTTGAGCCAAGATGGTTCTGTCCAAGCTCCTGTTCCTCTTAGAACAACAAATGGAGAACTGTTTATCAGTACCCATTTTGAACCTCTAAATACAGAAACAACTGCAGTTCTCTTCAAATGGATTGAAGGAGAAGAAGTTGGTGATGAACCTACCAATGAGCAGCTCTTCGAACTTGGTGAAAACATGGCTCGCTTACAGATCTTCGCCAAAGACCTCAAACTCTCTGGCACAGCTTTCCTGCCAGAGATAAACAGCACACTAATGAACAGTAATGACTTACTTACCCTAAGTAAGCCTGAACCGATTAGTGACAAGCTTTATGAAGACATCCTTAGAGGTCTAGCACTCTCGGATGCGGTCTACACAAGACTTAATAAAGAGCAGGAACTACTGCCTATCCACGCTGATCTTCATATGGGGAACGTAATTAAAACAAACAACAAGTTAGCCGTTATCGATTTCGATGATGCAGGTATTGGTCTGCCCGTTCAAGATCTTGTAATTAGCAACTATTACATTCGTGAAGACAGAGAAAAAGAGAAGCACCTTAAAGCTGGTTACTCTTCTGTTTTGGATTTGCCTAAGGTTTCTGACGAAGACTATGAAGTTTTACTTCTAGGCAGACTCATAGTTTTGATAAATGCTGTGTTGGATATGACCTCAGCAGAAATCATAGAGTTCTTGCCAACATTCCTAACTAGAGCACAAAAGAGATTTGAGCACTTTTATGCCACTGGTGAATTCTCGCTTGCAACTATCGCTTAGAAGAATAAACAGCGTAGCCGCGAGCTGAAACAGTTAACTTCAAACTCTTTGAGATCTCTGTTGGCTTGGTAGCTCCTAGTGCGTAATAGGTTCCAGCAGTTGTTGGAACAGTTACGATCTGCTTCGAGTCAGTTAGGTTGATTACCGTTAGCACTCTGTTAGTTCCTCTAGTTCTAACAAACGCCATGACTTCATGGTTGTCTGTCTCAAGGAAATCAATCTTTCCCCCGGTTGGCCCTGCCCATAGGGCAGGGTTATTTAGCTTGATTGAGTTCAGTGCTGTGTAGAGAGCAGTTCTGGACTTGCCACTGCTTTTATAGGAAGCCCAATCAATTGGATCTTTCTCAAAGAACTGAAGCTGCTTATCTAAACCAACCTCTTGCCCGTTGTATAGAAGGGGCATACCAGGCAGTGTGTAGGTCAATACCGCCATAGCATTCTCTGATTTACCGTAATCAGCCTGAACAGTTGAAGTCCAAGAGTTCTCATCGTGGTTAGTGATGAAGTTCAAAGGATAAGAACCCTTTGGGTAGGTGTATGACTGGGTTTGAATCAAGTTATAAAGAGCAGCAGATGAACCTGTTCCTTGAGTAAGAGCTTTCAAGGCTGGCTTCAATGCCCAGTTGTAGTTAGCAGTGAAAGCATTCTCTAGAAGGTTGGTTGAAGAACCATCTTCAGCAAGCATGAACAGCTTCTTTGACTTTGCAAGTTCTGTAGTTGCTTCTTCCCAGAAGTCCGCTGGAACCATACCAGCAGCATCACATCTGAAACCGTCAATGTCGAAATACTTCACCCAATACTTCATGGCAGAAATCATTGCTTTACGCATGTCTTGGTTGTCGTAGTTCAGATCAGCAACATCATTCCAGTTGGTACCTGGTGGAATAACAATATTTCCATTTACTTGGGTATACCACTCTGGATTCTTTGTTATCCAAGCATTGTCCCAGGCAGTGTGGTTAGCCACCCAGTCAATAATGATGTGCATGCCTTGGGCATGGGTTGCTTTGACCAGTGCTTTGAAATCAGCAGCTGTTCCAAATTCTGGATTCACAGCACGATAGTTAGAGATTGAATAAGGGGAACCCAGAGAACCAAGTTTTCTTATCTTTCCGATTGGCTGGAAAGGCATCAACCATAAAGTGTTAACACCCATCTTCTTGAGTCTCGGAAGATCTTTAGTAACAGATGTGAACTTGGAGTTAGCACTGTATTGTCTAACATTCACTTCATAGAGGTTTGTCGTCTTAGCCCAACTAGGCACACCATCGTTAGGAGCTGCATAAGCAACTCCCGCAGGAAGCAATAGTGCAGCAGCAATTGCAAAACCTAAAAGTCTTCTCATGCCTTGAGTCTAGGGTTACTTGTTAAACAAAGATGCCCCAGTCCTAAGGACTGAGGCATCTTTCTAATGTCTATTTAGCGGTCACGAGCTGGACGGCCACCGGATTTACCAGCGAACTTTCCAGCAGGTCTTCCACCTGAACGTGCACCATCTCTTGAGCCACCACGTGAACCACCGCGGTCTGAACGACCACCGAAGTCACGAGAACCGCCTCTTGATCCACCACGGTCTGAGCGGCCACGGCCACCATCGCGTGAAGAACCACCACGGCTGTCACCGAAGTCCAAAGAGCTGGCAGCTGGTGCCGGAGCAATAGGACCTGCGATTTCAGCAAGGATCGGGCTGTCTTGTCTAACATCCATGTAGATTGCATCGCGCTCTGCACGGCGAAGAAGATCTTCGACCTTGCGTCTGCGTGAACGAGGAACCAAAGTAATAACAGTTCCAGTCTTACCCGCACGACCGGTACGGCCTGAACGGTGAAGGTAGGTCTTGTATTCCTCTGGTGGATCAACCTGGATAACCATTGCAATGTCATCAACGTGGATACCACGAGCAGCAACGTCAGTTGCAACTAGAACACGTACTTCACCAGACATGAATCTCTGTAGGTTACGGTTTCTCTGGTTCTGGTTTAGATCTCCGTGCAAACGAGCAGCTGGAACACCAGCGCTGGTTAGAGATTCACTTAGACGCTCTGCTGTCATCTTGGTACGAGTAAAGATAATTGCCTTACCCTCACCCTGAACTAGACGAAGCAAGATTGGGCTACGTGCATCTGTTTCAGCAAACATAACTCTGTGGATGATGTCTGAAGTCTCTTCAGTTTCGTTAGGAACTTCATATACATATGGGTTCGGTAGGAACTGCTTGACTAGAGCATCGATTTCACGGTCCAAAGTAGCTGAGAACAGCATCTTCTGAGAATCTCCGGTAGCTGCTGTGATTCTCTTCACTGGCTCAATGAAACCTAGATCACACATGTGGTCTGCTTCATCGATAACTAGTGTTTCAACATCACGAAGATCAACAATCTTCTGAGCCATTAGATCTTCTAGACGACCAGGTGTGGCAACAAGAATGTCAACACCACGAGCCATAGCAATCTCTTGTCTACGCTGAGGCATACCACCGTAGATACATGTGGTGTAGAAACCTACTGAACGAGCTAGCTGAGAAAGAGTTCTATCAATCTGGTCAGCTAGTTCACGAGTAGGTGCTAGAACCAATGCACGAGGACGGTTTGGCTTACGAGGCTGTGAACCACCAGCAACAAGCTTGGTGATTAGCGGAACAGAGAAAGCAATTGTCTTACCTGAACCAGTCTTACCTCTACCCAATACATCTCTACCTGAGATAGCAGCAGGAATAGTTGCCTGCTGGATTGGGAAAGGAGAGATAGCACCCATCTGAACAAGAGTCTCTAGAAGACGTGGGTGTAGACCCATCTCTTCCCACTCTGCTGAGATAACTGCATCCGCCTGATCAACTGACTGAAGCTTCTCTAGAACTACATCTTCAAAGAAAGCCTTCTTGTTTGGAGACTTGTCTCTTGCTCCATCGAATGAACGCTGACGGTTGTCATCTCTTTCCATACGATCTGATCTACGAGGATCTCTTGAACCTCTGTCATCACGTGCTGGACGAGAATCACTCCACTCACGACGAGGAGCACGGTCATCACGAGCAGGTCTCTCAGGAGTCCATTCACGACGAGGAGCTCTGTCATCACGCTGAGGTCTTTCTGGAGTCCACTCTCTGCGAGGTGCTCTATCATCACGAGCTGGTCTTGAATCAGACCATTCTCTTCTAGGAGCACGGTCATCACGAGCTGGTCTTGAATCAGACCACTCTCTACGAGGAGCTCTGTCATCACGTTGAGGTCGTTCAGGAGTCCACTCTCTACGAGGTGATCTTGAATCTGAACCTGCACGAGAAGCGTTTCCACCGGTACGAGCATTACGGCCAGCAAATGATTCTCTTGAACCACCTGGTGTCCACTCAGGGCGACGGTCATCGCTTCTAGCTGGACGATCGTTACGTTGTTCACGGATTGGACGAGCATCTCTTGAAGGACGGTCGTTTCTAACTTCTCTTAGAGGACGAGCGTTATCTTCGCGATAATCTCTCTTGTCTCTACCTCCTGCAACCGGAGCTGCTGAGGTGTGACGTGGCTTACGAGAAGCCGGAGCAGCGCTAGCTGCACCTTTACGATGGGTAGTTTTAGCCGCGGTTGCTCTAGGCGCGCGCGAATTAGTGCCGTTTTTTGGCATGTTTATATTCCTTTATAGTGTGTGGCCCTCGCAGGAGTAGTGCTTAGGCGCATGGATAGTCGAACTGCGCTGACCCACACACGAGAGGAACATCTGCAACACGGCAGATTCTCACAAATAGGAAGACTGGCACATTTATCTTGTTCAGACCAAAGGTTCGAACTATGTGCTGCAAACGACTACTATCAAGAGTTCTTGACTTAGTTAGCCTAACGGAAAGGTAACGTTTTGCCTAGAGGCAATATTTGTGGCTAAATCAGGCCTCTAAGGGTCAATTCAGCATGTAGATCAGCATCACTTGGCTCAACCAGGTGCTTGCCATCAGCAAATACGATCACTGGAATGTTGGTTCTGCCAGAGATTTCTCTAGCTTCTTCAGTGAATTCTGCTGATTGTTCAACATCCTTCTTGGTGTATTCAACGTTAAGAGTCTGTAGAAGCTTCTCTGATCTTCTGCAGTCACTACACCAATCTGCACCGTATACAACTACTTCTTCTGCCATGACTATCTCCTACCGCAATCTAATTGAATCTGGAATAAATAACTCTTCACCATTAAAGGTAATACCAGTTAGGTCCTTAATCACTATGTCTGCATCAGATTTCACAGCCTTCTTGCCAACACCTATTACTAGACCAACACCAGCTTCAATAGCTGAGATAACCCCTGCATCAGCATCCTCAAACACCACACAATCCTGAGTATCAAACCCTAGGTTCTTAGCTCCAAGGAGATAAGGGTCAGGGAAAGGCTTACCTCTTTGAACATCATCTCCAGTGACTAGTTCTTTAGGGATAACTATTCCGGCCGCTTCTAGTCTTGCTCTTCCCAGGTTTGGATTAGCTGAAGTGCAGACAGTCCAAATACCTGCTTTCAAAGAAGCAGTAAGTTCTTGGGCTCCTGCCATGGCAATAGTTAGATGAGCAGTTTCTTGTTCTAACTCATTGATTCGATCATTAGCTTTAGCAAATAGTTCAGCACTAACTAGCTCACGAACCATATCTTCTGCTCTTCGACCAGCGTTATTAGCTTTGTCTAGGTCATAGCCAGGTGAATACTCTTTAGCCCAAACATCCCAGGCAGCTTTAGCTGCCTGGTGGGAATCAACTAAAACACCATCGTTATCGAACAATAGGGCTGAGCAAGAGTACTTCATGGGTTCAAGGCTACCTGTTGCCGGCATCCATTATTTGTTACCCAGATGTTATTGCTCACATTTCATCACTGATGTTTTATTTCCTACTTTTACTAGGATTAAGGCACGTGGGGGTCACGGGGAACCTCACAGGAATAACTCTGAGAGGAAGTTATGTCATTAGAAAGCGTCCACAAAAAACCTAAACGTGTTGGTCTAGCTCTATCAAAATACGGAGCTCTCATAAGTCTCGGTGGAATAGCCTTTGCTTTCTCCCCTGTTGGCTTAGCGTTTCTTTCCTCACCTGGCGGCAACGCTTTTAGTGAAGGCGGCGGAGGCGGCGGAGCCATAATGTGGGCGATGATCCTAACCCTGCCCCTCGGAGCTATTGCTGCAGGTATTGGAATAGCGCTCATGCTTAGCGGTGTGATATACACACTAAGGACAAAGACTCCTACTGCAGAAGAAAATGCGGAAACCAGATCAAAGGTTCTGAAGGAAAAATCAATTTCCTTCGCACTTCTTGTTCCTGCAACCATGATCACCCAACCAGTACTTACCTTTGTGCTTGGCAACATGATTATTGGACCAGCAGCAGCACCAGTAACAATCTTTGTAACTAGTGGGCTTGCGATTGGAGCACTGGGAGCTTCTTTAGCATTTGCAATTCAATCAAAAGCGCTAAAGTTCCAGATCATCATGATTGTCTTAGCAGTACTGTTTTTAGCAGGGCTATTCTTCGAGGCAACAAGTCTCTACATGTTTTTCGAAGATTTCAACAAGCCGGTTAGTTAGTAGCGATCAAGCTTCTAATACGAACAGCAATGCTGGTAGTTACGTTAGTAATACCTAGAATCACAACTGCTGGAAGCATTGACTTGATGAACCATGCAGGAGTGACTGCGTTGATTACATACTCTCCTGGACGATCACCAATCTGCTGCCAGAGGCCTAGTTCTCCAACTGCAGAGATTCCAAATGTGAAGGACATCAGAGTCACGATAACAACGAAGATCACTACTAGGACAAAGTTCAAGCTAAGTGCTGCTGAACCAGACTTCTTAGGAGCAACCGCTCGTGATTTA
>CALFOB010000066.1 GCA_937919125.1 uncultured Micrococcales bacterium
ATCACAAAGGATGGCCTCGTCATGAGAATGAGTGATGAGGATTTTGAATCTGTAATTGATGCAAATTTAACGGGAGCTTTTCGGGTAGCTCGTCGAGCGACCAAAGGTTTACTGAAGTTAAAGCGCGGGCGTTTAATTTTTGTAGGATCTGTTGTTGGAGCTCTTGGTTCAGCTGGTCAGGTTAATTACTCAGCTGCCAAGAGTGGGTTAGTCGGCATGGCTAGATCACTGACTAGGGAACTAGGTGGCCGTGGCATTACTGCCAACGTCGTCGCTCCTGGTTTTATCGACACAGACATGACCGCAGAGCTCAGCGAAGAGGTCCAAGACCAATACAAGGCGAAGATCCCTGCCGGACGCTTCGCTGCTCCTGAGGAAGTAGCAAAGGTAGTGGTTTGGCTTGCAAGCGACGATGCGGCTTACATTTCTGGTGCCGTAATTCCGGTAGACGGCGGACTTGGCATGGGCCACTAAGCCCATTTAGAGCAACATGCTGGCAGAATTAGACAGTCAAGATAAACCAATCAGAAAGAACGACACAACATGGGCATCCTAGAAGGCAAGAAACTTCTCATCACCGGAGTATTGACCGAGGCATCCATTGCCTTCACCGTAGCTCGCTTAGCTCAAGAGCAAGGCGCTGACATCGTTCTCTCTTCTTATGGACGCATGATGGCGATCACAGAGAAGATTGCTCTAAGACTTCCAAAGCCTTGTGCAGTTATTGAACTTGACGCTACTAATGATGAAGACCTAGCTGCATTGCCTGCACGCGTTCTAGAGCACCTTCCACATCTTGATGGAATTGTTCACGCTATCGCTTTCGCACCAGGAACTGCTCTTGGTGGAAACTTCCTTGAGACAGAGTGGCCTGACGTTGCAACTGCAGTTCAGGTATCTGCTTACTCACTGAAGTCCATCACAATGGCAGCAAAGCCAATTCTTAGAGACGGTGCATCAGTTGCTGGTCTAACATTTGATGCTTCTGTTTCATGGCCTGTGTACGACTGGATGGGTGTTGCTAAGGCAGCATTCGAATCAACTTCACGTTACCTAGCCCGTTACCTCGGTAAGGACAACATCAGAGTGAACCTCATATCAGCAGGTCCACTTCGCACACCAGCGGGCAAGAGCATTCCAGGCTTCTCAAGCATGGAAGATATTTGGGTAGATCGTGCACCACTTCACTGGGAGCTTGCAGACACAGAGCCAGCCGCTAGAGGAATTGTTGCTCTGCTAAGTGATTGGTTCCCGAAGACAACTGGTGAGATCATCCACGTTGACGGTGGACTGCATTCAACAGGTCACTAAAGACCAATAAGAGAAATTGCGTCGCTCAGGTCACCTGAGTCGATTAGATAATCAGCAGCTTCTCTTACTCTTGGCTTGGCATTGAAGCCAATACTGAGTCCTGCCGTCGCCATCATGTCTAAATCGTTTGCACCATCACCGATAGCAACTGTTTTACTCAAGTCAGTCTCAGATGCTTGAGCCCATTCAATAAGCGCAGTAGCTTTTGCAGGTTTATCAATGATAATTCCAACCACTTCGCCGGTTAGAAACCCATCGATCACCTCAAGCTGGTTTGCTCTATGGAAATCTAAATTCAATGATTTGGCTAGAGGTTCAAGTAGCTGAATGAAACCTCCAGATACCGCCCCAACTTTTCCGCCTGCTGCGTGAACGGCCGCGATAAGTTCTCTGGCACCCTTAGTTACTCTGCACTTAGCTAGTGTTTCCTCGATCACGCTTTCTGGTAGTCCTTTTAGGAGACTTACTCGCGCCTTCAAGCTTGCAGTGAAATCGAGTTCCCCTGACATTGCTCGTTCAGTAACAGCCTCGACCTGCGTGCGTTTGCCTGCACAGTCCGCCAACAGCTCTATGACCTCTTGTTCAATGAGTGTCGAGTCCACGTCGAGAACAACGAGTAGGCGAGGGCTAGTAGTCATAAAGAAACCTTATTGCCTATTCCACTTGCGACTCGCTGACTCTGTAACTGTGTGTCACGCAGGGTCTAGCATTTTGCATAGCCTAGGCTGAAAACATATGAATGAAGTGCTATCTCTCAAGAACGTCTCAGTCCAGAGAACAGGGAAGACCATCCTTAATGATGTGACCTGGTCAGTCCAAGACAATGAGCGTTGGGTAATTGTTGGACCCAACGGAGCAGGTAAGACAACGCTTCTAAAGATCGCTGCTGCACAGCTACAGCCAAGTTCAGGAACAGCATCCATACTTGGCGAAGCTCTGGGGGAGATTAACGTCTTTGAACTTCGCACTCGAGTTGGTTTCGCATCAACGGCAATAGCAAGTCGCATACCTAACTCAGAGAATGTACTCGATGCAGTTATGACAGCTTCATACGCGGTCACAGGCAGATTCAAAGAGAAGTATGAAGATGTCGACGAGCGAAGAGCCAGACGAGTTCTAACCGAGTGGCACCTGAGCGAGTACGCAGATCGCCCTTTCGGAACCTTGAGTGATGGTGAGAAGAAACGCGTTCAGATTGCCCGTGCTGTGATGCCAGACCCTGAGCTATTGCTTCTAGATGAGCCTGTTGCCAGCCTTGATATTGGCTCCAGGGAAGCAACAATCAAGATTTTGAGCGGATACGCCTCTCATCCAGCAGCTCCCGCAATAATCATGGTCACACATCACCTCGAGGAGATCCCAGCTGGTTTCACTCACGCCCTGGTCCTACACGAAGGCCGAATCATCGCCAGCGGGCCAATAAACCACACGCTAACTACCGAGAAACTAAGCGAAGCTTACGGATTGCAGCTAGAAGTAGCCTTCCAATCAGGAAGATTTGCCGTCCGAGCCAAATAACTACTGGCGAATCTAACAAGATTTGGTATAGTCTTATCAGGTGCCTAGAGCACAACATCCCTTTGAATTGAAAGAGTTTTCTCATGAAGGCTGACATCCACCCAAAGTACGAGACAGTAGTATTCCGCGATCTAGCATCAGGAGTATCTTTCCTAACTCGCTCAACTGTAACTAGCAACAAGACCATTGAGTGGGAAGATGGAAACTCTTACCCAGTATTCGACGTTGAAATCTCTTCAGAGTCTCACCCGTTCTACACAGGTAAGCAGAGAATCATGGACTCAGCTGGTCGCGTTGAGAAGTTCAACGAGCGCTACAAGAACTTTGGTACCTCAAACTAATTTGAGTACAAGTAAAAATGGACCTCGAAAGAGGTCCATTTTCTTTTAAGCTAGCTGCTTTACAGGCCAACCAAATACCGGCTTGTAGTCCGGGACATCCTGTTGACGCCACTTTGCATAGCTTGCTTCTATAGCGTCAGCCCACTGAGCTTGTTGATCATGAAGTGATTGTGCAGAGTCTGGAAACGCTACAACTGGTTTCTCTAAAGCGGAGAAGTACCTTAGCATCGCTAGCCCAACATGGCCAGCTGCCACTGCATCATCCTTAGCGGTGTGCGCTGCAAGCAACTCGACCTGATATCTCTCAGCAGCTGTAGCCAGATTTCTCTTGCCCTTACGGTACTTATCAATTGTCTTGTCGATTACTAGTGGGTCGATCACTAGTCCGAATTCAAGAGGATTCACCTCGTTGCGAATAGCTTCATAGTGAAGGATGGTGAAGTCGTAGGCAGCGTTATAGGCAAGCACAGGAATTCCTTCGGCAAAGCATGCATTGATGGCGTCAACAATCTGTGGAACGCCAACCGACGCAGGCATGGCGTCCGCCACGTCTTTGTCATAGTATCCGTGCACTTTACTCGCTACCTCTGGAATCGGAATTCCTGGGTTGAGAACCCAATCGAATCCTCCTGGAAGAACTTCTCCATCAGAAGACATGCGATGCAGGGCTGCTGTCACGATTCTGTCTTGAGCAAGGTTGAGTCCAGTTGTCTCAGTATCAAATACTGCAATAATGTCTAACCAGCTAGGGAGTTTCAATTTATTAGTCGCTTCATTCACACACAAAGACTACTTCCAGCAACGGACATTCACTCGTAGGGCCTGCATCCTTCGCATTGGATAGAATTACCCTAGGAATTTAGGCATGGGAGGTGCAGATGAAGTCTTCCGCTGAACTCACTGCAGCAGCTCGTGATCGTGCAGAAGCACGCTCTGTGTCGATTGACGGAGTAAACACTAACTACTGGTTCTATCCAGCGACCACTGGGGACACTCAGAAGGCAGAAACTCTAGTTTTAGTCCATGGGTACAGGGGAGACCATCACGGCCTTGAATCATTCGCTGGCGGCCTGACCGATTACAACGTAATTGCGCCAGATCTTCCTGGTTTCGGAACCTCAGAACCTCTTAGAGTCGAACATTCACTGGATTCCTACTCGATCTGGTTCAAGGCTTTTCTCGAGCAACTTGAACTGAAGAATCCACTTGTAGTTGGACATTCCTTTGGAACATTGGTTGTGAGTTCAACAGAAGCGAAACTCGGTTTGTTCTCAAAGATTGTGCTTGTAAACCCTGTGGCCGGTGGTCGCATTGTCGGTATCTCTAAAGTGCTACTTGAGTTCGTTAAGTTCTACTACTGGTTAGCCCACGTTGTTCCAGAAGTTATCGGCAACAAGATGACTAAGACATATCTTCTTGTCGATTCAATGTCTGCATACACGACGAAATCAAAAGATAAAGCTTTACGTAAGTGGATCAAACTGCAACACCGAACCCACTTCAATAGTTTCGCTAACTCTCAAGTCGTTTGGGAAGCATATCTAGCAGCAACCGAAAATGTAGTCATTCCATTCGTGAAAGAGATTCATAAGCCTGTGCTTCTAATCGCAGCAGAGCTAGATGAAATTACTCCAGTATCGGCTGTTTACGATTTCGCCAGAACAATGGATAACGCGCAAGTTCATGAAATCAAGGGTTGTGGACATTTAGTTCACTACGAGGCTGCTTCTGAAGCAATCGAAGTTATCAAAGAATTCTTTGCAAAGAAGTAACCAATGAACACACTCCACTTTGATGCCAGATTCATAAGGGTAGACAGACACGACGGAATCAGCCGTTTTAGCGCGGAGTTAGCAAAAGCCTTATCTACAAAGGTACGTCTGGTTGCGATCATTCACGATTTGAGACAACTTGAATCACTTCCTGAAGGCATTGAATACGTTGTGCTCAACAACCCACAATCCCCGAGAGAGTTCTTCATCGCTAGAAAGCTGAACCAACTTGGTGCCACGCACGTCTTCTCACCTATGCAACTAATGGGTAGCTTTGGGAGAAAATACAAACTGATTCTCACACTTCATGATTTGATTTACTACCGTCACCGTAAACCGCCACAAGATCTGAACCTTTTGGTGAGAATTATTTGGCGTCTTTACCACCTGAGCTACCTGCCACAAAGATGGCTCTTGAATAGAGCTGATGCAGTGGCGACTGTTTCTGACACGACCAAAAAGCTCATGCAGAAACACA
>CALFOB010000067.1 GCA_937919125.1 uncultured Micrococcales bacterium
AGTAATCAACCAAAAGCCCTGTGTCTAGGGAACTAACAACAAAGTTTCCCGGCTTGCTCTTGAGAATCTCAGTAATTAGTTCAACTCTTTGAGTTGTTGTTAGACGAGGGTTCTTAGCTGGGTTGTGAACAACCACGATATGAACTGTTTCAAACATCTTGGCGGCACGGGTAGCGATATCGAGGTGACCGTAGGTGAACGGGTCAAAGGAACCTGGATAAACGGCAATGGCCATGAGATTAGGTTAGCCGACTATGACTTAGTTAGAAAGTCTTGTCTTTGCTTATCTAATTGATCTAGGCATTGAGCCAAGGAGGTGTGCTTTTCTAGGGTTGGATCTGCTTCAAAGAGTTGGATAACTTCTTCTCTTGCTTCTTGAATCATCTTGCTATCGGCCAATACTCGAAGGAGCTTGAGGCTAGATCTGCCACCTGATTGTTTAGCTCCCAGGACATCACCTTCTCGTCTTAGTTCGAGGTCAATCTCACTTAGTTTGAAACCGTCGATGGTTGCAGCTACAGCTTGAACTCTTTCAAGAGCAAGAGAATCCTGCTCAGCGCTTGTCAACATCAAACAAAGACCGGGTAGTCCACCTCTACCAACACGACCTCTTAGCTGATGAAGTTGGGAGACTCCGAATCGATCGGCATCAAGGATGACCATTGTGGTGGCATTAGGCACATCAACACCAACTTCAATCACAGTTGTTGAGACAAGAACATCAATCTCTTTGTTGGAGAAAGCTGTCATTATTTCGTTCTTCTCTTCAGAAGACTGTCTTCCGTGAAGAACTGAAATCTTCAAGCCTTGAAGTACGGGGTTCTTATTTAGTGCTTCAGCAACGCTGATAGCCGCTGCTAATGGTCGCTTAGGTTTAGGAGTTTTACCTTCTTCAAGGAACTCTTCATCTTCTTGAGCTGCTCCACCGCTAGCAATGAGTTCTTCACCCTCATCGGACTCATCAATGCGTGGACAAACTACGAATGCTTGTCTGCCATTGGATACTTCTTCAGCAACTCTTTGCCAGACTCTGGCAACAAGTGCTGGTTGGTCATCTGTGATTACGTGGGAAGTGATTGCCTGTCTACCTGCTGGAAGTTCAGTCAGGATTGAAACATCAAGATCACCAAACACTGTCACAGCCAAAGTTCTGGGGATAGGGGTAGCTGTCATAGTAAGAACATGTGGAGGTAATTTACCCTTGAGCCTCAATGCTTCTCTCTGATCAACACCAAAGCGATGCTGTTCATCAATCACAATCAGACCTAAATCAAAAAACTCAACCTTGCTTGCAAACAGAGCGTGCGTTCCAACAACAATCTTTGCTTTACCTGAAACCAAATTCAGGAGAGCTGTCTTTTTATCTGATGCATTTAGTTGACCTGTTAGCAATGTAAGCCCTAGCTCTTTAGCTAACTTTGGCCCTAATGTTCGCTCAATAGATTTGTAATGTTGAGCAGCTAGTACCTCAGTTGGAGCAAGAAGTGCTGATTGGCCTTGGCTATCGGCAACTGTGAGCATTGCTCTAACAGCAACAAGTGTCTTGCCTGAACCAACTTCACCCTGGAGCAATCTGTTCATTGGATGTGATTGGGAAAGATCTTCTGCAATATCTTGTCCGATAGTTACCTGACCATTGGTCAAAGTGAATGGCAAAGCGTCATCAAATTGAGATAGGTAACCTTGCTCAACTGAGACACGGCTTGTGCTCTTTTGATGCTTGTTCTCACTTCTTCTTTTCACAAGAGTTGATTGCAGAATGAACGCTTCGTGATATCTCAACGTGTCTCTAGCAGCCATCCAATCACCCATGTTGGTTGGCTGATGAATCTTCACGATGGCATCGTGAAGTTCAAGAAGATCATGTTTCTTTCTTAAGTCCTCTGGAACTTCATCTTCAATTGTTGGGATGACATCTAGGACCACTCGCATGGCTCTTTGAATAATCCAGGTGGAACAACTTGAGGATGCGGGGTAAATAGGAATTGGCAGTTCAGCCCAAGCCTTGGCTACCTCGTCTTCAATCTCGTCTCCGAATAGTTCATAGTCAGGATGAGCAAGTTGAAGTTTGTTTTGGTAGCTACCAATCTTTCCTGCCCAAAGACCTCTAACTCCAGGTCTTAGCTTCTGAGCTCTCCATGCTTGGTTGAAGAAGGTTGCAGTTACAAACCCTTCCCCATCTGTTAGCTTCACTTCTAAGATGACGCCTGATTTTCCCTTCATGCGTCTTTCAAAGACCTCAACCACGTCAGCAACAAGGGTTACTGTCTCGCCAACAGGTATCTCTTTGATAGGTGTTAGTTC
>CALFOB010000068.1 GCA_937919125.1 uncultured Micrococcales bacterium
CTCTAGTGACCTTGGCTAAGACAGAAGCTAAGGCTACAGACACACAGTCACGGTCAGCCTTGGTCTTGACGGTCACTGGCATACCCAGTGACTTGTTGCCAAGCCAGTTATGTGAACCATCAAGGATGAGCATCACTCCGTCTTTGGCTATAGCTTCTCGAAGAGCTGGATCTCTAACGAGTTGTTCTAGGGCTCTGGTTCCAGCAAGGCTAAGAGATTCAACAATGCCTTTGGTTTCAATCTCTTCAACTGTTGCCATACCAACTGCCCAACCACTAACCCATGATGAAACTAAAGGGTAAATCTCTTCTCGAACTTTTTCGGAGATGAGCTTGCTGTCTTTTAGCTTTGAAGGCCAGCTTTGTAAATCTCTTTGATTGTCCAGGAGCGCAACACCAACTGCCACTGGTCCGGCAATTGATCCTCTGCCAACCTCATCTATGCCGATTATGAATCGAGTTCCCGTTTCAAAGAACGAGTTCTCGAAACTAAGGCTTGGGAGCTGGGACGTCTTTGAAGACATTGGAGTAGTTATCCAACCAGGTCAAATGTTGGATTGGCCATGAAATCACAAAGGCACGTCCAACAACATAGTTCTTAGAAACAAAACCTTTGCCTGGAGTGTCAGGGTGATATCTAGAATCTTCGCTGTTGCCGCGGTTATCACCCATCACCCAGAAAGAATCTTTAGGTACTGTCACATCAAACTCTGTGTTTGAAGGATTTGAATCTTTAGCAAGGTATGGCTCGATGATTGCTTTGCCATTGATGGTGATGCGGTTATCCGCATCACAGCAAATAATTCGATCTCCACCTTTACCAATAACTCTCTTCACAAGATGTTGGTTGTTATCAGGAGTTGTGAGTCCAGCTACTGAAAGTAGGAAGTCGCCAACTTGAGCAAGTGGGTTAGTTATTGGTTTCTTCTCAACTGTGCCAAGCCAACCACCTGGATCTTTGAAAACGACAACGTCTCCGCGTTCCAAAGGAATAATGTCTGGAACGAGTTGGTTGACCATGATGCGATCGTTGATCTGCAAAGTATCAAACATCGAACCAGATGGAATATAGAAAGTTCTAATCAGGAATGACTTGATAAGAAAAGAAATAGCTAAAGCTGATACAAGGATTACAACTGTGTCAATAACAAAGGCAAGCAGAACATGCTTGGACTTTATCTTTCTTAGTTTCTCTCGGGAAACTTTGAAAGGACCTTTTATCGGCTTTTCAACTTTTTCTTTTTTAGCCATGATGGAAGGTTATTTCCCTTACCTGTGAACTATCTAAGAACTAGTTAGCTGAAGTTGTGTTGTCGCGCTTCTCGCGGATCTTCGCCTTCTTACCACGCAGGTCGCGTAGGTAGTAAAGCTTCGCACGGCGAACTGCACCACGTGAGACAAGTTCAATCTTGTCGATAACTGGGGAGTGAATTGGGAAAGTTCTTTCAACACCAACCTGGAAAGTTACCTTACGAACGGTGAATGTCTCGCGGACACCAGCACCTGAACGACGGATAACAACACCCTGGAAAACCTGCACACGGCTACGGTTACCTTCAATGATGTTTACGTGGACCTTTACGTTGTCTCCTACGCGGAATGCTGGGACATCGGTCTTTAGGTTTGGTAGATCTACTGAATCTAGAATTTGCATTTTTCTGCCTTCTGTTCTTGCCTGCAGGTCAATAACGGGTATCTGTTAGTTTCTGGATTTGGTGCTGTTCCCTAATCTCCCCTGCGGCAGAGCTTTATTTAGGCAACCTGTACATCTTGCCACAAAAATCCAGCCCAAGCAACGCTAGCCTTCTAGAAGATCAGGCCTGACAGCCTTGGTTCTCTCCAAAGACTGCTCTTTACGCCATTTAGCGATCTCAGCGTGATTTCCGCCTCTAAGTACCTCAGGGACATCCAATCCCCTCCAAGAAGCAGGCTTTGTGTAGCTTGGATACTCCAAAAGTCCATCTGAATGAGACTCTTCGGTCAAGCTCTCGGCATTTCCGATGACACCAGGAATCAGGCGAGCAATAGCCTCAATCATGGCAAGTGCTGCTACTTCCCCGCCGTTTAGGACGTAATCTCCAAGGCTTACAAGCCTTACTTCAGCTTTATCTTTAGCCCAATCAAAGACTCTCTGGTCAATACCTTCGTAGCGACCACAGGCAAAGACGATGTGTTCTTTAGTTGAAAGCTCTTGAGCGGTTGCTTGCTTGAACAATTCACCAGCAGGTGAAGGAACAATCAACACAGTTGAGCCATCAGGGTTTAGAAGCTCGTCTAGAGCTTCACCCCAAGGCTCTGGCTTCATAAGCATGCCTGCTCCACCGCCATAAGGGCTATCGTCAACAGTCTTGTGTTTGTCGTGGGTGAATTCACGAAGATCTACAGCCTTGAAATCAATAACTTTATTCTCTTGGGCCTTACCCAACAGAGAGATATCGAGTGCTGAGAAGTATTCAGGGAATATCGTTACCGCTTGAATCTTCATTACTCAGATTCAATCTCTTCAAATAGGCCGTTTGGTGGCGTGACAGTAACTGTCTTAGCCTCAATGTCTACTGAAGGAACAATAGCCTTCACAAAAGGAACCATAACTTCGCGCTCATCTTTGGTTAGAACAATAAGCATGTCTTGGGCTGGGAAGTGTTCAACCCGAACAACTGAACCAACTTCAACACCATCACGGATGACACTTAGCCCAACTAGTTGCTGGTCATACCAAGCATCAGGTTCAGTTGGAAGTTCTTCAAGATTTTGATCAACAAGCAATATGGCTTTGATTAGAGTTTCAGCTGCTTCTCTAGTTTCTACTCCTTCAAGGAATAGCACTGGCTGAGCGTTATACATACGCATTTCTTTGACAGTAATTGACTTACCGTGCCAAGGAGAGGTTTCTGGAACTTGAAGTTCAAATTTTGCCCCTGGAACAAAACGTTCGTTAGGGGTGTCGGTGTATAGCTCTAGCTTGATAGCACCTTTTAGGCCGTGGGCCTTTAATAACCGACCGACCCGAAGGGTGGTCTGCTTAGAAATTGTTATCTACTACGTCTACGCGCACCTTCTTGCCATCGGCAAGAGCGTTAATGATGGTGCGGAGGGCTTTGGCAGTGCGTCCGTTGCGCCCGATTACTCGGCCAAGGTCGTCAGGGTGAACGTGAATCTCTAACAAATCTCCACGATTGGTAGAGCGTTCAGTGACGTTGACATCCTCAGGATGATCAACAATACCTTTGACCAAGTGTTCGAGCGCAGCGGATAACACTTTATTAAGCCTCTTTGGTTTCTTCAGCTTCAGCAGGTGAACCCTCTGAAACTTCTTCAGCTGCAGCAACTTCTGCTGCTGCTTCTTCTACTACTTCTGCAACTGCTTCTTCAGCAACTACTTCAGCGGCAGCTTCTACTACGTCTTCTAGGTTGCCTTCAGCAACTGCTGCATCAACAACTGCATCGATTACATCTTCTGCAACCTTGTCAGCCTGCTTCTTAACAACAATCTCTTCACGAGGCTTTAGAACTGGCTTCTTCTTTGTGTCAGCTTCGAAAACTGCCTTAGGAATCTGAGGTAGGACGGTGTTCTTTGCAGATGCGTCACCCTTCGACTTCTGGTAGTCACCGGTTAGCTTTAGAAGAGCTAGTACCTGCTCGGTTGGTTGTGCACCAACACCTAGCCAGTACAGAGCACGCTCTGAGTTAACTTCAATGATTGATGGGTGGTTAGTTGGTACGTAACGACCGATCTCTTCGATAACGCGACCATCACGTGCTTTACGTGAATCTGCTACGACGATACGGTAGTGAGGCGTCTTCAGTTTTCCGAGACGCTTTAGGCGGATTTTTACAGCCACATTGCTCCTGTTTATGAATTGGGGCGAACAATCAACCGTGAGCGTGGGGGCACACTCGGTAGAAAAGCTCTAATGGGTTGCCCATTCAGCATGGTTAGAGGGTCAAGCTGCAGGCAACCTCTCTATTCTGCCAGAAATAATTGGCAGGAGCAACCAACTACCCGCCTAAACCGAAGGAAGATCCTGAATTACCCTCTTTTGGAAGCTGAATGCCCGCTATTTCAGCAGCTCGCTTGGCTGGGTTACCTGACTTGCTGCCCTTTTTAGCCTTGCCCTTGTTTTGTTTAGGCATTGCTGCCCTGCCCATACCAGGAGGCATTCCAGGAATCCCTGGGTTTCCACCCTTAGCCATGGTCTTCATCATCTTGGCTGCTTGTTCAAATCTGTTGACCAGAGAGTTCACGTCTGTAACAGTCATGCCTGAACCCTTGGCAATACGAAGTCTTCTTGAACCATTGAGAATCTTTGGGTCTCTTCGCTCTTTAGGCGTCATGGCCCTAATGATTGCCTCGGTGTGGTCAATCTCTTTTTCATCGATGTTATCTAGCTGACCTTTGAGCTTTCCAGCTCCAGGCATCATCGCCAGCATGCTCTTGATAGAGCCCATCTTTCTGATCTGCTGCATCTGCTCTAGGAAGTCTTCAAGAGTGAAAGCATCCTTAGCCATCTTCTCTGCCATGGCGAAAGCTTCTTGCTCATCAAAAGATTTCTGAGCTTGCTCGATAAGGGTGAGAATATCTCCCATATCCAAAATACGAGATGCCATGCGATCTGGATAGAAAGGTTCAAAGGCATCCATGCCTTCACCGGTTGAGCTAAACAGAATTGGTTTGCCAGTGACTTGAGCAACAGATAGAGCAGCACCACCACGAGCATCACCATCAAGTTTGGTTAGAACTACACCAGTGATGCCAACACCATCTTCAAAAGCTTTAGCAACATTGACCGCGTCTTGACCAATCATTGAGTCAATAACAAACAAGACTTCATCAGGATCAGTTGCTTTCCTAATGTCGTTAGCCTGCTTCATTAGTTCTTCGTCAATACCAAGACGACCTGCGGTGTCAACGATGACTACTGAGTACATCTTCTGTTTGGCATGCTTGATTGAATCTTTAGCAACACTTACTGGGTTACCTGATCCATTACCTGCTTCAGGGGCAAATACAGGAACACCAACTCGTTCACCAATAACTTGAAGTTGATTCACCGCATTTGGCCTTTGTAGATCACAGGCAACAAGCAAAGGTGTTTGTCCCTGCTCTTTGAGCCAAAGAGCTAGTTTTCCAGCAAGGGTTGTTTTACCGGAACCCTGCAAACCAGCAAGCATGATTACTGTTGGCGGGTTCTTAGCAAACTGGATTCGTCTGGCTTCCCCACCCAAGATGACAATCAGTTCTTCTTGAACAATCTGAACTACCTGTTGAGCAGGGTTCAAAGCTTTAGATACTTCATCACCTAGAGCACGTTCTCTAATGGATGCAATAAAGGTCTTGACTACTTCTAGAGCTACGTCAGCTTCTAGTAGTGCTTTTCTGATTTCTCTAAGGGTTGCATCGATATCAGCAGCAGAGAGCTTCCCCTTGGCACGAAGACCCTTAAACGTTTCAACTAAACGTTCTGAAAGATTTCCAAACACTTATCGCTCACCTACTAACCCAATTGCAAATTCTTTGGCATCAAAGAAACCAAAGTCTTCGATACCTTCACCAACACCCACTAGTTTGACAGGAATATTCAACTGATCTTGGATGGCAAAGACAATTCCACCCTTAGCACTGCCGTCTAACTTTGTTAGCGCAATACCT
>CALFOB010000069.1 GCA_937919125.1 uncultured Micrococcales bacterium
TGCCCTAAGAGGTGCTCATCTAAGTAATGGAAATCTAACAGCGTTTGCTGGATGTGGAATTGTTGCTGGTTCTGATGCTCAAGCAGAACTTGATGAAGCCATTCTCAAGTTCAAGCCAATTGTTGACTCACTTAGTTAGTCAAGAACAACTTCAATAATTACTCTGCCCTTTATTGCAAGAGCTAATTCAAAATCACTCACTGTCTTAGGGTTCACATAACCCCAACCATATGCTTCAGCCACCTTTAATAGATCCACATTTTGTGGAGTCTGGAAAATTCTCTTGAAAGTATTTGCTTCAACGCTTTGAGCGACTTCTAGATTGCTGAAGATCTTTCCACCATTGTCATTGGCAACAATGATCTGAAGATCCAGCGCTCCATCATTTGGATCAATAGCCAAAGAGCCAACATCGTGCAGGAAGGTTAGATCTCCCATAAGAGCTCTAACCTGCTTGTCAGGCTCTTGAATGGCTATGCCTGTAGCGGTAGCAATAGTGCCATCAATGCCCGATAGGCCTCGATTAGCCCAGACTCTGACTTCCTGTCTAGGAGTACAGAAGTCAGCCTCTCTAATGAGCTGTGAGGCTCCTAGAACAAGGATTGAACTGGAAGCAGGAGATGCTTCCCAAGTCTTAGTGATTATTGAATGTCTATCAAGAGAACCTGAAACAGAGACATGGTCCGGTTCAGCAAGCCATAAGTTCAGCCAGTCCAAATCTGCTGAACCAACAATAACTTCAGAGACCTTGGTAACCTCATTGCCAATCTCGTAATGGCCCATCTGTCCTTCACGAACAAATACCTTTACATCGTTTCTCTTGAGCAGTGCAATGACTGGACGGCTAAGGGTTGGCTTTCCATAAACAACAACCTGTTGAATCTGTTTCACCAATTCAAAGTTGCTTGCAAGAAGTGTTCTGTAACCAATAACTGATGAAGTTAGATGTCTCACTCCAGATGTTGGTTCAGCAAAGATTGGCAGCTGGAGGTTTTCTATTTCAGTTAGATACTCGCCTGCGTTAGCTCCAGCAACAATAACTGTTGGCTTAGAAAGATCTAGATCGTATGTGCTTTCACTTGGAATAACTTCAGCCAGTTCTTTATCTTCGCCTTGAGAAAGTAATTCAAGAATGTCTGCAGCATTTGGTTCAGTGTCAGATAACGGTTCAATGAACTGAAGGTTTAGTTGAACTGGCTGTGATCTCTTACCCCAAGCAAGTAGCACTGCTTTCTCAACTAGTTCTTTAGCTAGCTGAGGTAACTTATCCGTGTCTTCTGTTCTTGGAGCAGGAACATCAATGCATTCAATTACTGCATCAGAGAAAATGCCAACCTGGTTGGTTGTTTGGTTAGCGCCTTTATCTCTAAGTTCTGCTGGTCTATCAGCGGTTAGCAAGATAAGTCCAAGACCTGAGTGATGAGCTTCTAGAACTGCAGGATGAAGATTCGCAACAGCAGTTCCTGAGGTAGTGATGATTACCTGAGGTCCACCATAAACAGCTGCGCCTAGAGCACTAAAGCCTAGAGATCTCTCATCGATACGAACGTGAAGATTAGCTCCGCCTGCTTCTGCTACCTGAGCTGCTGCAATAGCAAGTGCTTGTGATCTAGCTCCAGGAGCTAACCAGAAGTCTCTTCCCCACGCAGCGA
Source organism: uncultured Micrococcales bacterium (assembly GCA_937919125.1). Taxonomy (GTDB): domain Bacteria; phylum Actinomycetota; class Actinomycetes; order Actinomycetales; family Microbacteriaceae; genus Rhodoluna. The sequence goes on from CALFOB010000069.1 coordinate 1,653, forward strand.
GTTCGGCAATGATATGCGCTGAGAATATCTGAGCCGGAGATGAAGGCATACTAGTTGTCATTATCGTTTTTGAAACGATTTCCTAAATCTCTAAGGAAGTCCTCATCATCATCTGGGGCTACAGGTTTTGAGCGCTTAGCTCCATTGCCTGAGTCACCATCAATAGGTCTACCAATGGTGATGTATAGAAGGCCACCAATGATAGGGATGAATAGACAAAGTAGAACCCATACGAACTTAGGTAAAACTCTTACCTGGTTACGGTTAGCACTAGCAGCATAAACAGTTGTGAAGATCTGGAAGATGGCAACAGCAACTAAAACGGCTAACTGGACTCTGTTCATGGGTCAATTCTAACCGAGCGGGAAACATAGACTTAAGCCATGAAAAACGCTTGGGTGAAGTACACAGTTATCAGACTTGGTCTATTTATTGGGCTCTGCATAGTATTCGGGCTACTTGCCATGCCTTGGTTCGCAGCTGTATTACTAGCTGGAATGCTTTCATTTGCCTATTCACTACTGTTCCTAAATGGCCTTCGTGACCAGATAAGCAAAGACCTCTATGAGAAGAAGACAAACACCCTGGGCTCAGGAGATCCTGAAAGCGATCTAGAGAACGCAATCGTAGATCTAGAAGTTAAGGGTAAAAAGACCCCAGCTAAGCCCAAAAGCAAATAGCAGCGCTGTGTAGCTAGTTAGCTGCAAAGCCAATATCTGATCTTTAGGACTCTTAGCTGAAACAGCAATCACGTTGATGATTAGAACCGGCAGAATAAACAGGTTCACAACAAATGCTGCAGGCGCTACTAGCCATAGAGGTGCAACCAATGAGAATGGTGCCCAGGTCAAAACGACAAACAAAACAAGAGATGCAGTCTTACCAATTCTTGTTGAGAGAGTCTTCTTCCCACTTAGACGATCTGTCTCAATGTCTCTGATGTTATTGATTAGAAGCACAGCAGTAGCAAAACAACCAGCAGCAGCTCCTCCTAGAACACTCAAGAAAGTAATCTCAAGAGTCTGAATGTAGTCAGTACCAATAGTTGCTACCAACCCAAAGAAGATAAAGACAATAACTTCACCTAGACCTGCATAACCGTATGGGTTCTTACCTCCGGTATAGAACCAGGCGGCCAAAATACAAACAACACCAACAGCCACAAACCACCACTGCTGAGTAAGAACAGTAATTACTAATCCAAATACAGCGGCAACAGCAAAAGAAGCAAACGCCGCATTTCTAACTTTCTTAGGTGGAACAAATCCTCCACCGGTTAGACGAGCTGGACCTTTTCTGTTGTCATCAGTTCCTCTGATGCCATCGCTGTAATCATTTGAGTAGTTCACACCAATCTGAAGAAACAGAGCAACTGCTAGTGCTAGAAGGACATAACCTAGGTTGAACTTTCCTGCTAGTTGAGCAGTGCCTGCTCCAATCAAGATAGGTGCAACTGCTAAAGGAAGAGTTCTGAGCCTTGCTCCCTTAATCCATAACTTCAAATCACTCATTAGATACCTTCACTAAATAGTTGTCTCAACGTAATCAAATCTGTCTTGCCATTAGCTAACCTAGGCAACCTATCAACTCGAATAACCCTAATTGGTTTAGCCGCTATTCCTAGTTGTTCAAACACTGCCTTAGCAATGTAGTCAGCTACCTCCGGAGAACCAACATAAGCAATCCCCACACGCTCTCCCCATTCAGTTGAGCTAACAGCAGTTGCTCCAACTTCAACTACTCCTGGAACACTAGCCGCTACCGCTTCAACGCTATCTAGGCTCATCTTCAATCCACCAGAGATGATTACTCGATCTGCTCTACCGAGAATGCGAAGTAGTCCATCTTCATTGAACTCACCCATGTCTTGAGTAACTAAGAACCCATCTTCATTAGCAACATCATTAGCTAGAACATCTCCCCTAATCGCTACTGTTCCTTCACCAACTAGCTTTAGCTCAACCCCACTAAGTGCTTGACCGTTATAGACACAGCCACCGCTAGTCTCAGCCATTCCATAGCTCTCAACTACGTTGATGCCCTTATCTCTAAAGAACTCAAGTACTTCAGGGCTTGTGGCCTGGCCACCAACAAGGATTGCCTTGAAGCGTTGTAGTAGCTTCACAAGGAATGGATCTTGAGAAGCAAGCTGCTGCAATCTAATTAGTTGAGTCGGAACAAGTGATGTGAACTTAGCATCAGCTGTTAAGAGGGTTGAAGACAGGGCAAAAGCTTCAGGAGTAAAAGGAACTGCAGTGTTCATCTGGATAGGTGGAACATCAGCAAGTATTGATCTAACAAGAACTTGAATACCTGCAATGTAGTTAATCGGAAGAGTAAGAAGCCACTGACCTGGTGTTCCAAAGTATTCTTCTGTTGCTTTAGCACTAGCTATCAGTGCTTTAGCACTGATGCTGATTCTCTTTGGGGTTCCAGTTGATCCACTGCTTTCAACAATTACCGCAGTATTTGAATCAACAAACTCTGGAATACCTTCAACAACTACCTTTTCACCATTTACTTCTCTTGGTGAAATAAACACAGCACACTTACCTGCAAGAGCATCAGTTAGAGCAAGTAATGCAGCAACTACATCATTAGCTGGAATAACTCTTACTGGTATTTGACTCATGTTTTAGAAGTGCCAAGGAAATGGAGACCAGTCCGGTGCTCTTTTTTCTAAGAAACTAGTTTTTCCTTCAATGGCTTCATCTGTTCCATATGCCATACGAGTAGCTTCACCAGCAAATAGTTGCTGACCAACTAGACCGTCATCAATCATGTTCATTCCATATTTCAATAGACGAATTGATTGCGGTGACTTAGTCAAGATCTCTTTAGCCCACTCAACACCTTTGACTTCAAGTTCCGCGTGAGGAACAACAGCGTTAACAACACCCATCTCATAAGCACGTTGAGCTGAATACTCTTGAGCCAAGAAGAAGATCTCTCTTGCAAACTTCTGTCCAACCTGACGAGCAAGATAGGCAGAACCATAGCCTGCATCAAATGAACCAACATCTGCATCGGTCTGCTTGAATCTTGCATGCTCACTAGAAGCAATAGAAAGATCAGCAACAACGTTTAGTGAGTGACCTCCACCAGCTGCCCAACCTGGAACTAGAGCAATAACAACCTTTGGCATAAAGCGCATAAGTCTTTGAACTTCAAGAATGTGAAGTCGACCTGAGGTGCTATCTCCATACTCATAACCTGCACGACCTCTTACTCTTTGATCTCCACCAGATGAGAATGCCCAGCCACCATCTTTAGGAGAAGGACCGTTACCGGTTAGCAGAACAACACCAACATCGGTTAGACCCTGAGCATGGGTAAGAGCCCTGGCTAGCTCATCAACAGTCTGTGGTCTAAAGGCATTTCTAACCTCTGGACGGTTGAAAGCAATACGAACTACCCCTAGGGATACGTGCTTGTGATAGGTGATGTCAGTTAGCTCTTCAAAGCCATCGACTTCAGACCAGATGCTTGCATCAAAGAGCTCGGATACGTGTTTGGACATACTCCTAGACTAACAATGTGGAGATAACCAGCGAAATGCGCCAGCAGATACTTGACTCAGCAAGGGTCCTATCTATTCCTATGCGTATCAAGTTCCGCGGTATCACTACCCGTGAGGTCCTCCTATTTGAAGGCCCTAATGGCTGGGCTGAATGGTCTCCATTCACTGAGTATGAAGACGAAGAGGCCAGCATCTGGCTCAAAGCAGCCATAGAGTTCGCCTTTGGTCAGATCCCTGAACCAACAGTAGAGACCATCAAAGTCAACGCAACCCTAGCTGCAGTAAAGGATGTAAGAGCAGCCCTTGAAGCCTTCGGCAACTTTGATGTAGTAAAAATCAAAGTTGCCGAACCAGGACAAACACTTCAAGATGACCTAGATAGAATCCATGAAGTTAGAAAGCACTTCCCTAACGCCAAGATAAGACTCGACGCTAACGGCGGCTACGACATTGAAACAGCTCTAACACTTGCCAAGACTATGTATGAAGAAGGTGTTCCTTTGGAATACCTTGAGCAACCAGTAAAGACAATTGCCGAACTAGCTGAGCTAAGACTCAAGCTAAAGCTTCTCAACATCAAAGTTGCAGCTGATGAATCAGTAAGAAAAGTGAGTGACCCTTTAGCAGTTGCTCAAGCAAATGCAGCAGATCTACTTGTTCTCAAAGCAGCACCCCTAGGTGGAATTAACAACGCTCTAAGAATTGCTAACGAAGCAGGACTGCCGGTGGTTGTTTCAAGTGCTCTTGAAACATCTGTAGGAATAAGCATGGGTGTTTATCTAGCAGCGCTGCTAGCCAGTGAGTATGCAAGCGGTCTAGCAACAGCTGCCCTTCTAACTGAAGATGTAACAGACGCTCCACTAATCCCAATCAATGGAGAAATACCAGTAACAAGAATCACCCCAAACAAAAACGCTCTAACCAAACTCCAAGCACCAGCAGATAGACCTGCTTGGTGGTTGGAAAGATTAGAGCGTTGTTTGAAATCTCTTTAGGGCTTTGAAAGAGCAAGCTCTCTCATGCCTCTGCTTAATGCAACAAAGAAACCGATGAAACTAACAAGCCCACCCGCAATTATTAATAAGTATCCAAGGAATACATAGTTGTCATTTTGGAAAACCAAAAAGCTTTGGAAAGGGCTCAAGGTCATCCCTATACCAACTAGCCCTCCACCGATCAGATTAACTCTGAGCAGCGTAAAGAAAAATATTGCGAGAGATCGGACAGCGTGAGTGGTGCGATTAGAGGCTTGAAGAATTACAAATGTGTTTGCATCCAATTCCTCTTCTTCAATTACCTCATCTAAATCCACGTGCGGTTCGTCAACCTCTCTTCCTGCGAGAGATTCAAGCCAGATGCGGCAGCTAGGGCACTTTAAAGTACGCAGAGCTGCTGAATCGTATATTTCTGAACATTTGGTGCAAATTAGTTTCGCCATGAGGTCACTCTAGTCCCCGCTAGGGAACTACTTGGTATTTCTAGATACCTGAATAAACGTGCAAGCCCTTGAAGTACAGATTAACGATCGTGAAGTTGAAGATGATGGCTATGAAGCCGATCAGGCTTAGCCATGCTGCTCTCTTGCCATCCCAACCTTTGGTTGTGGTGGCGTGGAGATAGGCAGCGTAGATGGTCCAGATGATGAAGGTCCAGACTTCCTTGGTGTCCCAACCCCAGAAGCGGTGCCAAGCCTTATCAGCCCAGATAGCTCCAGCGATAAGAGTGAAGGACCAAAGAATAAAACCAATGATGTTGAACTGGTAGTAGGTTCTCTCAAGCTTCTCTGACTTAGGGAATACCTTTAGAAGCTTGGTGAAGGCCTTTCCTGCTTTGGACTTAGAGTTCTTGATTCTCTTTGTCTCTTTCAAGATATGGATCAGTGAAAGAGTTGCTCCGATGGTGAAGAAGGCGGTAGCCAGGATGGCTACGCTTACGTGAATAACTAGCCAGTAGTCCTGAAGAGCTGGAACAAGCGATTCAACCTGAACATAGAACAAGGTGTTAGCTGAACCAATCACTAAAACAACAAAACCAACTACAAACGGAGCTATGAACTTTAGATCTCTAAAGAAGAGAACTAGCAAGAAGATTGCTGACACAACAAATGCTCCGGAGGTGGAGAACTCATACATGTTTGCCCATGGCACTCGGTTAGCTGCAATACCTCTAGTTAGAACACCAACACCATTAGCTAGAACACCAATACCCATGAGAACTAGACCGATTGTGTCTAGACGATTAGCGAAGACATCTTTCTTACCCTTGCCACCGGCTCTCTTAGTTAGAGCCCAAGCTAGGACTATAAATGAGAATGCATAGAAAGTAAGTGCTACTAGAACGATGATTCTCGAAATGGTAGCGAGCTCTGGGTTTAGTGCAATTTCTGGGGTCATTTACTCTTCTTCTTTAGTGACTTGGCTACATCTTTCACTAGCTTGTCTAGTGCTTTATCTTTTGACTTGGTTAGTGCTCCAACTTCAACACTGTCTTTAGAAATCTTCACCCACACTCTTCTTCGAGGAATGATGAGCATTAAGACTAAACCAAACAAAGTTGTTAGAGCAAAGATAAGTACCCATAAATCCAGTGGGTTATAGGTGATGTCAATAGATGCGAATCTTCTTAGGTCTTTGAATTCAACAGTTCCTAGATCATTAGGTAGCTTCACTGTTTCACCGTAGGTAAGTTTTAGAGCCTTAGTTCCACTCTTACCTCCAGCTACCTGCTTCATTGAGTGAGTGTCTAGCTTGTAGGCATTTACAGCCATACCACTATCTAGACCAAGATCTCCAACATAGACGTTCATGGTCATTAGTGGGTTCAAAGGGAATGGGTGGTTAGAAGTCAGAGCACCTGACTCTAGTTCAGCAGCTGTTGGATAGAAGAAAGCAAGCATTGCGAACTGATCAGGGTTAGCATCAGGAACCTTGATAGCTCCAAGGGAAGTTAGGTTCCCATCTTGAGGTAGGAAGACAACAGGACCACTGAATGAAACAACTCCGTCTTTATCTCTAACAACTATCTCTGGAGCATATCCATTACCTGTGATGTAGACCTTAGAACCACCAACAGCGAGAGGTTCATTAACTCTGATTGAGCCTTTGGCTTCAGGGCTGGTTGGTGAATCTTTAGTTGTTACGGTTGCCTTGAAATCCATTGGCTTTCCGTAGTTATTTGGGTTCTTGAAATCATAGGTTGTCTTAAATGATTCCAGTCTCAAACTAAATGGTTCTAGGTTGTTCTTATCAAAGAGAAGTCCTGGTGCGAAGTAGTCAAAAGATGCTTCGTTATTAACAAAGGTTTCACCTTCAACTAAAACTCTTTGCCCTGCATAACTAAGTCCACCACCCAAACCAACTGCGATTAGAACTCCAATTAGCGACAGGTGGAAGAACAGGTTTCCTGTTTCACGAAGGTAACCTTTCTCAGCTCTAAGTTCATTCTTAGTTGAGATGACTTTGAATTTCCTAGACTTTAGATACTCAATAGCCTTTTCAAGATTCTTCTCACTTGCATCTAACTTCTTGTAAGAAGGAAGTCTTGAAAGGTTAGTTGGTGCTGCAGGTGGATCAGATTTAAGAGCTTTGTAGTGAACCCCAACTCTTGGAATTACACAACCAATCAAAGAGATAAACAAAAGAATGTAGATAGCTGAGAACCAGGTTGATGAGTAAACATCAAAAAGTTGGAAGTTATCAAGCCATAGAGCTAAATCAGGATTGTTCTTGAAGTAGAGAACAACACCATTAGGGTCAGCACTTCTCTGGGGGAAGACAGATCCTGGCACAGAAGCAATAGCTAAGAATAGAAGTAAGAACAGCGCAATACGCATGCTGGTTAGCTGGCGCCATAGCCATCTAAGCCATGACTTGAAAGATAGATCAGGAGCTTCAATAGGTTCGCTGTATTCCTTGCGAACTACATATTTAGATTGCCGGGATGAAGACACCACTCACCTCCGAGATGTAGTCGATAACGAACTGCCATAGGCCTGTTAGAAGCAGTAGTCCTAGAACAATAAGTAGGACACCACCTGTGATGTTGAAGGCTCTAATGTTTTTCTTCACAAAACCTATTGACTTAGTTGCCCAGCTGAATCCAGCTGCAGCTAGAACAAAAGGTAGTCCTAGTCCTATTGAATAAACAGCAGCCAGGAATGCTCCTCTGCCTACAGAACCAGTGTCAAAAGCAAGGTTTAGAACAGCACCTAGGGTTGGGCCAATACAAGGGGTCCAACCAAGTCCAAAGACGATTCCTAGCAGTGGTGCTCCTACTAAACCAGCACTTGGCTTGATGTTTAGCCTTGATGTTCTTTGAGCAAAATCAAATCCACCGATAAGAACAATTCCTAGAAGCAGAACTAGAACACCTGATCCTCTTTGCAACCAGTTCTTTACTTCCCCTGAGAAGATTGAACCTAATCCACCAAAGCCTGCGCCTAAAGCAACAAACACAGAACTGAATCCTGCAACAAACAGAAGAGATCCAACAACCATTCTTGACTTGGTGTTTGCTGAGCCAGAAACAATTCCTAAGTAGGCAGGAAGTAATGGAAGAACGCAAGGACTAAAGAATGAAACCAAACCAGCAAGCAGGGCTATAGGTGCTGCCACCCATAACGGTCCTGTTGTTATCGCTTCAAAATTCAATCTGCTGAACCTTCTTTGATAACTGAAGTGATTAGTGCTTTAAGTGTTGACTTCTCAGCGATACCAAGAACTCTTGCAGCAGGTCTTCCTTCTCTATCAATAACCAGTGTTGTTGGAACTGCTGAAGGACTAACTACTCCTGTGAAGGCTAGAACAACATCACCAGTGTTTGCATCCATGATGCTTGGGAAGTTGATCTTGAACTTTCTCTTGAAAGCATTTGCTGTGTCAGCACTATCTCTAACGTTCACTCCAACAAACTGAACTTGTCCTTCAAACTCATTTGCTAGCTCCACTAGATCTGGGGTTTCAACTCGACAAGCAACACATGCTGCGTACCAGAAGTTAATGACAGTAATTACTCCTTGAAGATTTTGAGAACCTAATGGCAACCCATCATTAGCAATACCGCTCCAGGCAACAGCTTCTGCTCTATTAGCTGGTTTGATTTCAGTTACAGTTCCATCACCTGATTGGTAAGTGGTGTTCATGGCAGGTGTCTCTGTGCAGGCAGTCAGAGAACCAAGGGCAAGCGATAGTGCAGCTATTGCTAATACTGTTCTTCTCACACTGCACCCTTATCTATAGAAGCAAGGTTAGAAGCTGGATCTAGATAGCCAACTTCAACTAGCTTGCCGTCCTGTATTTCAAAAGTTGTGATGCTAGATAAAGCGCATCGTCTTTTTCTAGGGTCGTGCATTAGCTTCTTACCGTTGCTACTTAGGTGCATTACCCAGATAGGCAACTGGTGAGTTACTAAGACAACATCACCGTCTAATACTGACTCAGCGGCCTGAATAATTGCTGAATGCATTCGAGCAATGATCTCTTTGAAGGACTCTCCCCAGGCTGGCTTAGCTGGGTTTCTGAAGTGCCACCACCAGTGAGGTTTAGTAGCAATAGCTTTGACGCTTAGCTTTCTGCCTTCAAATACGTTGTATGGCTCAATAAGGAGCTCGTTGGTTTTAGCATCAATCCCAAATAGCTCTTCTATTGGTTTAGCTGACTCTTGAGCTCTAACTAAAGGAGAGGTGTAGATAGCGGAAACCTTGATGCCCATGGCCTTTAGTTGTTCTGCTGCCTCTTTAGCCATTAGATGGCCTGTTTCTGAGAGGTGAAAGTTAGGAAGCCTGCCGTATAGGACACCAGAAGGGTTATGAACCTCTCCATGGCGAACTAGATGGATACGTTTTGCGGGCATGGCATCAAGTCTATCGCCCGCTAAACTTGGGGTTTAGGCATCAAGAACAAGGGACAAATAAATCATGCGCGAACGCATTCTGGTCAAAGATTTAGCACAAAGTGAAGATGGCCCAGTAGTCATCGGTGGCTGGGTTGAGACCCTCAGAGACCAAAAGAGAATCCAGTTCATCGTCCTTAGAGACGAGACCGGATCTGTTCAGGTCACCTACCCAAGACGTGAAGAAGTTGATGCCCTAGCCGATACTGTTTCAACCCTTACCTCAGGAAGCTTTGTCTGGGTAACCGGACGTCTAGTTCACGATGAAAGAGTGAAACTTGGCGGCATTGAGATTCAGCTTGATGGCCTAGAGGTTGTTACCCTAGCTGACCCTGAAACCCCTATTGCCGAAGATTCAGGTATTGATAAGCGTTTGGACTGGAGATTTATTGATCTTCGTCGTCCAGAGATGAACCTAGTGTTCAGAGTTCAGACCACCATTGAGCATGCCTGGAGAACCTACTGGGTAAACAATGGCTTCATTGAGATTCACTCTCCTAAGCTGATGAGCTCTCCTTCAGAGTCACATGCAGAGCTATTCAAGATGGAATACTTCGAAACTGTTGCCTACCTAGCTCAATCTCCTCAGTTCTATAAGCAGATGGCGATGATGGCAGGATTCGGTCGAATCTTTGAGATTGGCCCTGTGTTTAGAGCAGACCCTTCTTTCACCTCTCGTCACGCAACAGAGTTCACCTCTGTTGACATGGAAGTTTCATACATTGAATCTCACGAAGACATCATGAAGATTCAAGAAGACCTAATGGTTGCAGCTATCACTGCTGTGAAAGAACAGCACGGTGAAGAAATCAAGAGGCTCTTTGATGTTGATGTTGTTATCCCAACAACACCTTTCCCACGTATTCCTCTAGCTGAAGCAATTGACATTGTTGCTAAGCGCGGTCACGAGATTACTCGTGGTGGAGATATGGACCCTGAAGGTGAAAGACAGATTGCAGCTCACGTAGCTGAAACCTACAACCACGAGTTTGTCTTCTTAACTGACTACCCATCATCTGTTCGTCCGTTCTATCACATGCGTCACGCTGACAACCAGAACCTAACCAACAGCTATGACCTAATCTGGCGTGGAACCGAGATCACCACAGGTGCTCAACGTGAACACAGACTAGAAGTTCTTGTTGAGCAGGCTAAGTCAAAGGGACTAGACCCAGCTGGTCTTCAGTCATACATGGACTTCTTCAAGTACGGTGCCCCATCACACGGTGGATTCGGGATGGGTCTTCTAAGAGTTGTAATGCTTCTACTTCACGAAACAAACATTCGTGAAGTTGGTTACCTATTCCGTGGACCTAACCGCCTAGAACCGTAAGCAATGTTCGAACGCTCTTCTCAAATACAAGGCGTGAATGCCTCGTATACAGAAGCACAGCAAGAACAATACAAAGCCCAGCATGAAGCAATAGCTAAAGCTATTTCCGATCAAAAGCGTAAGGGTGCTCAGTTTGACGATGTTGATGTTCAGAAACTAATTGCTGATCACTACGCATTTGTGAAGCAGTTCTGGACCCCTAACCGACAGGCTTATAAAGCTCTAGCTCTTACATATGTATTAGACCCAGCATTTGAAGCAACCTATGAAGCATTCGAAACTGGACTAGCTAAATACATAAAGAGTGCAATTGAGATTTGGGCTGATGAGAACTTGTCGTAATTCCGGCTTCGATGAAGTTTTAACCCTCGTGTTTTGACCAATCTAAAACTTGAAGGCCTGGAACTCGTTTAAAGTGTTTAACGTTACCCGTTATTAGGACTGCTCCTTGAGACAAGGCATGTCCCGCAATCATAGGATCCACGTTGCCTATTCCAATTCCCTTGCGAGATAACTGGCCAACTACCATTCCAGAATATTCAGCTGCTCTCTTGTCAAAGGGAATGACTTCAATCATTGAGGTAAACAACTTAAGGGTTGATAAAGCTCTTGGGCCAATGTTTTCACTATTTGCTCCTGACCAAAGTTCGTGAGCGACTATGGCTGACATTGCTAGATCTTCGATGTTTGCTAACTCAAAGTTCAAAAGAGAATTTCGTTGAAGCCTCATAACGTCGATAATGGTGCTGGAATCTAGGTGGTACTTCATTCAGAATCCCTGAAAAACTTTGCAACATCTGGATTGATTCTCGCCATAGATTTATCACGCTTCCGGCCTAGAGTCTTTATTTCGTCGAGCTCTTCTTTGGTCAAAGCTTCCACTTGAGCCATGAAGGCTGCCTTCATTGACGCCTTATCCATTGGCCTAATCAAAACAGTCCCTGACTCTTCATCAAAAGAAATTCTTACCTCGTCAGTATCGAATCTCATGGCCGCTGGAATTCGGATTGCCTGGCTTCCACCGTTCATAAAGACTTTTCCAACTACAGATGCGGATTCCTTGGTTAGTTCAGGGGTTGCAGCCTCTAATTGTTTAATCACTTTTTTGCTCATTTCTTGGCCCCTAAACCATCGCTAGATTGTCGTATAGACATATCGTATAGACAATTAAATAGAAGTCAAGAGAAATTAGAGAACGAACTCGTCCAAAGCCCCTCTGAGCCTTACTGGATCTATGCGCCAGTAGTTATGGACTTTGCCATTGATTAGAAGTACCGGGACTTCTTCTGAGTACTTGTTCCATAGCTCTTCATCAACCAAGATGTCGTGCTCAACAAGGTTGACTTGGATATGTCTGGCTACCCCTGTGTATTCGGCTCTAAAGGCCCCAACAACTGCATTGACTGTGACCCTGGCTTCATCACATAGATGACAGCCAGATTTGCCTATAAGGGTCAGGTCAATCGTTGTGCTCATGACTCCAGATTATTCGGTTTCTCTGCCTAGACTAGACAGGTGCCTAAAACCCCTAAGAAGCAAGCAGCGGCTTTCTTCGATGTCGACAACACGCTAGTGCGTGGGTCGACAAGCTATCAGTTTGGCAAAGAGGCTTACAGCCGCAGATTCTTCACTCGCAAAGACTTCATCGCTTTCGCTTGGCACCAGATCGTCTTCCTAACTAAAGGTGAGACTGAGCACATGCTTTCAGCCATCAAGGACAGAGCTCTTGGGTTGGTTAAGGGCCGTGAATACTCACAGATGATGGCTCTTGTTTCTGATGTTTACACTTCAAACATCAAGCCCAAGGTTTGGCCTGAAACAGCTCGTCTTGCTCAGCAACACATTGCAGCAGGAAGAGAAGTTTGGTTAATCACAGCAGCACCTCAAGAGATGGGTGAAGAGATTGCTAGAGCACTTGGACTAACCGGTGCTCTTGGAACCAAGCTTGAACACATCGATGGAATTCTTACAGGCAATCTAGTTGGTAAACCTCTACATGGTAAAGAAAAACCTAAGGCCATCAAGAAGCTGGCTAAAGAGCGTGGCTTCAGCCTCAAGAAGTCTTTTGCATACAGCGACAGCCACAACGATCTTCCGATGCTCACTCTTGTTGGTCACCCTGTAGCAGTAAACCCAGACAAGCTACTAAAGATTTATGCCAAGTCTGCTGGCTGGAAGATTTATGATTTCAAGCGTAGAGACCTTCGTCTTCAAAAGAAGACTGTCAAAAAAGAAATCAAGATCGGTAAACGCGGTTAAAGAAAAACCCGCAGGATAACCTGCGGGCTCTTCTCGCTCTTTGAGCTAAATCGTGAAGTGTTTACTTCTTATTACGACGTTGGTGACGAGTCTTACGAAGCAACTTACGGTGCTTCTTCTTTGACATACGCTTACGACGCTTCTTGACAACTGATCCCACAAAGACCTCTTTATTTAGATAAACCCCTGTGATTCAGGGGTAATTTCGACTTCTAGTACTCTACCACGCATGCCCTATCTCCTAAACCGCCTAGATTCAGCCTGAATCTAGGCACAGACTACTCAAGTAAACTCAAGGGCATGACAGAAGAACAGCCCTACACACTAGTTAGTAAAGAGAATGGCTTTGAGATTAGGCACTACCCGAGCTACGTTCTAGTCCAGGTTTCAACCCAAGGTGAATTCTCTAGAGCTGCCAGCATGGCTTTTAGTCCCCTGGTGAATTACATCTCAGGACGTAACCAGACCCGTGAGAAGTTTGCGATGACTGCCCCAGTGCTACATGCGCCTGACAAAAAGGCTCAGACCCATGTGGTGTCCTTTGTCCTGCCTAAGGACGTCTCAATCAAAGACATCCCCCTGCCAGCAGATGCTCAAGTTTCAACCATCCAGGTAGAACCTCATTACGCAGCAGCCATCAAATTCAGAGGCTTGGCAAACTACGAGCACTTCAAATCCCATGGCGATAAGTTGATGAACTTCATCAAAGCTGAAGGTCTTACAGCTGATGGCGAGCCATACTATGCACGCTTTGATCCACCTTGGAAACCAGGGGTTCTTCGAAGAAATGAAGCCATAGTTGCGCTGAAGAATTACCCAAGGGCTAGTTAAGAAACCATTCACCTTTTGGTTAACCTTGTGCTCTAGTCTGGAGAAATGATGAAATCAAGCGTTCTTTTTGTTTGTGTCCATAATGCCGGTCGTTCTCAAATGGCAGCAGGGTTCCTAAGAGAACTAGCTGGAGATCGAGTTGAAGTTCTATCTGCTGGAACTCAACCTAAAGATCAGATCAACCCAAGTGCTATTGAAGCAATGGCCGAACTTGGAATTGATATTGCTAATCAGCAACCAAAGGTACTTACCGAAGAAGCCGTAAAGGCAAGTGACTATGTCATCACAATGGGCTGTGGGGATGAATGTCCTTGGTTCCCTGGCAAGACTTATCTCGACTGGGTATTAGATGACCCTGCAGGTTTGGGTGTTGAATCAGTTAGACCTATCAGAGACAAAATCAAAGAACTAGTAACAGCACTAGTTGCTGAGATAGACGCTAAGCCTTAGGTTTTCTAGCTGCAGGTTTCTTAGCAACTGGTTTCTTAGCCACAGGCTTCTTTGCAACAGCTTTTTTAGTTGCTGTGCTCTTAGCTGGAGTTTTCTTCGCAGGAGCTTTCTTAGTAGGTGCTTTCTTAGTTGCAACTTTGGTTTTTACTTTCTTAGCTGCAACTTTTACCTTCACGGTTGCTTCGTCAACCTTTACAGTTGCTTCACGCTTAGCATCAGAAAGTTTCTTACCTAATTCTCTTCCTGCTTGCTCAGGGTCAATGTCTAAGTTGATTTTTGCGCCGTAGCGCTTTTCTAACCAACCTGCAGCTGAAGACAATAGGTTTCCGATGTTCTCGCCAAGCTGATCTGCTTGAGCAGAAACAAATGCTGAACCAAACTTGCCAAACCATTTAGCTGCTACTCCTAAACCGGTTTTGTTTAGTGTGTAGGTGTTGGTCTTGCCCTTAGATACAACAGTCAAGAGTTCAGCTTGAACCAAGACCTTTAGGTGCTTCTCAAGAACAGTGGCTGAAAGCTTTGTCTTGGTTGCCAAAGCAGAGGTAGTCAGAGAGTCTGAGGCTGCAACAAGTTCAAGAATGCTGCGGCGGTTCTTATCGGCTAAAGCGTCGAATACATCGGTCATTATTTTTGCTCCTGGGCTATTTCCTTAGCGCGAGCTAACGCTGCGCTTGTTGCTTTCAAGAATAGGTCATGAAGGTTTCCCTCTTGCAGGACGGCAATAGCCTTCATGGTTGTTCCGTTAGGACTAGTTACTTGCCTTCTTAGTTCAGCAGGATCCCCCTGTTGCTGAACTAGTAGTTCACTTGCACCTAAGAAAGTTTGAGAGACCATTAGGTAGGCATCTTCTTGGCTAAAGCCATGACTTAGTGCTGTGTTTATGAATTCTTCAATGAAATAGAAGACATAGGCAGGACCTGATCCAGAGATAGTTGAAAGAGCATCAATCTGCTCTTCAGGAATAACTAGGGTCTTACCAACAGAATCAAAGAGTGAAACAGCAGTAGCTAGATGTTCTGGGGTAACTCTTGCTCCGGCTGAGATACCAGTAACACCTTGCTGAATAAGTGCTGGCGTATTAGGCATTGCTCTAACAACTGCAACGCTTTCAGGAAGATGAGCTTCCATGGTCTTGATTTCAACACCGGCAGCAACAGAGATAACTAGAGCGTTCTTTGAGATGACTTCTTTGACTTCATCGAGCACTTGAAGAACGTAAGCAGGCTTCACAGCAACAATGACTATGTCAGCACCTTCAACAGCAAGGGCATTAGCGTTTGGTTGGTGATCGGTAGCGTATGCAGACAAGCCATACTTGCTAGCTAGTTCTTCAGAGCTAGCAACAGTCTTAGTTGTTGCACGAATATCGGAACCTTTGGTTCCGTTTTGAATCATGCCGTTAAGAATTGCCGAGCCCATAGAGCCGGTACCTAGGAATGCAACTGTTTGTGTCATAGGACTAGTTCAACACAAACTGTGGCTTGTTGGTACTAAGAATTCCATTTACATCTGCTTCGAGGATGTAGCTTGCTCCTTCAGCGGTAACAGCAGGCAATCCATCAGTTGCTGCACAGCCAGCATCTCCTGATCTAACTCTGTCCCAAGGTCCTGCTGGGGCAGTCATTTCCTTGCCAGGTAATAGGACTATAGGTTCAGCTGGAGTTCTTTCAGAATTGCAATCCTTAGAATTCCAAACCACATCAGTACCACTGGTTATCTTGTAGAAAGTAACGTCTGAGCCGACATTGAATTTGCATTCAACAGTGCCGATGTTTGTAACAGAGAACCAAAGGTAAGGGGTGTCGCCTGGGTTGAAGGACAGCTGTTCTTGACCCTGTTCTGTTCCAACGTGAGCTTGGATGCTTAGCTGCTGTGATTGACAGTCAGCACCAGCAACGATTGTTGGGCTTTGGCTTGGGTTAAAGATTGAACCAACCCAACCGAAGAAAGACATAACACCGGCAATAAGTGCCCAGATCAGACCAATGACGATACCTAGGAATACGAGGCGTCTAATTAATAATTCGAGAGGGGAAGGATATCTTGCAAACATAAGACAAGTTTGCCAGCGAGTTTGCTATAGCAAGCGAAGCATGCGGGTGTTGCCTAGTGTGTTTTCCTTAACACGAGCTAGATCCAAGAACTCAGCAACACCATCATCAGCAGATTGAACCATCTGCTCGAAGGTTGCCTCATCAACAGGAACATCGCTAATAACCTCAAACCCGCAGCGAGAGAAGAAGTCGACTTCGAAAGTTAGACAGAAGATTCTCCTGATACCTAAGGTGTATGCACGTTCAACTAATGCTTCAACGATTTCTTTGCCTAGGCCCATGCCTCTAGCACTCTGGTCAACAACAAGTGATCTGACCTCAGCTAGATCCCCCCACATAACGTGAAGAGCACCTGCTGCAAGAACGCGACCGTCTTTAGTTTCAGCCACAACGAATTCCTGGACGCGCTCATAGAGAGATACCAGCTGATGCTGAAGCAAGACTTTGGTATCAACTAGCGGAGCACGCATTGCCTGAATGGCAACGATGTCGCTGGTTCTAGCAGGTCTAAGAATGAAATCTTTGTGGGGCATTGCTAAATGCTAGCAATTTCTCTCACATTTGACGTGAAGATGAATTCTCCGCCAACTAGATCTGCAACAACATCGCTTGCATTCTTGATGACACCCTGCAAAATGCTCTCAGAGATCTGGTCTTCGATTTCACGCTGAACTGCACGACGTAGTGGTCTTGCACCCAGTGCTGGGTCGTAACCTAGCTCAATCAAGCGCTCTTTCGCAGCCTCTGTAAGGGTAAGAGTGATGTCTCTCTCCTCTAGACGTACGTTTAGCTTCTTGATGAATAGATCAACAATCTCCATCAATTCAGACTTAGATAGCTGAGGGAAGACGATGACATCATCAACACGGTTCAAGAACTCAGGCTTGAAGTGCTTCTTTAGCTCATCGTTTACCTTGGCAGCCATGCGGTCAAAGTCGTTCTTCTGGTCACCTTCAAGGTTGAATCCAAGAGCACCCTTAGAGATGTCCTTGCTTCCCAAGTTGGTGGTCATGATGATGATTGTGTTCTTGAAGTCAACAACACGTCCCTGACCATCGGTTAGACGACCCTCTTCAAGGATCTGCAATAGAGAGTTGAAGATGTCCGGGTGAGCCTTCTCGATCTCATCGAATAGGACAACGCTGAATGGCTTACGGCGAACACGCTCTGTTAGCTGACCACCTTCATC
>CALFOB010000070.1 GCA_937919125.1 uncultured Micrococcales bacterium
GGTTGTTCCAGAAATCTCATCAAAGTCTTTTACCCCATCAATGAAGGAACTACGGATATCTGTGAACTGAGCGTAGCTTGCCTGTCTAAACAAGTTGACTCTTCCGCTAGTTGACTTACCTGCTGCAAAAAAACCGGCTAGTCGAGCTCCGTTGATTAGACCATCGGCAACCCATCTGAAGTTAGAAGGTTGCTCATTAGGGGCAATGGCGCCTCCAACAAAAAGCACCAGCATCTTTGTGTGCTCTGAAGCGAACTGAGCAAGACTTGATAAGTAATTAGTTTCAGCTGAGATCATCAGCACGCAGCCTGACTGCAGAGCCTCAAGCAATCTAGAGGACACCTGTTCTGTGCCGTCATCAATGTTTATCTCACGAACCCCAAGTCCATAAACAATACGAGCTTCGACTAAATCTGCGGCCAACTGTTTTTCTGGTGTGCCCGGAACGATAGTTGTTGAGCGAATCAAACAGGCTGAAGTCTTAGCTTTAACATCAGGTTTGACTACCTCAGCAGGTGCACATGAACTAACTCCCACTGTTAAACCAAGTAGGAGTGCCCCTGCAACTATGTTTCTAAAGCTATTCATCACTAAATGCTTATAGAACTTCGCTGTGGCCTGTGACCTTGAGCGATTCAACTAAATTCTTCACTCGCTGAGCGTGCTCTTTGGTCGTAACCAATAGAGCATCTGGAGTATCAACGACAATGACATCATCTAGGCCAATAAGAGCTACCAAGCGGCCTGTCTCTGAGACCAGGATTCCACTTGACTTGTCAGATAGGACAGTTGCTTCACCCAGAACTGCTAGGTGATTGCGCTTGCCCCCTGATTGCAACTCGGCAATAGCCGCAAAGTCACCAACATCGTGCCAACCAAACTTGGCTGGAACAACAGCTACTAGGCCTTTAGCAGCTGCGGGTTCAGCAACAGAATAGTCAACAGCAATCTTCTTAAGGGTTGGCCAGACATCTTCAAAGACTTTGGCCTGGTTTGATGTTCCCCATGCTTCAGCCAAAGCCATGACCTTGGAATGCAGTTCCGGCTCTGTCTCTTCAAGAACAGAAAGAATAAGTGATGCAGGAGCAATGAACATTCCTGCGTTCCAAAGGTATTTGCCTGATGCTACATACTTACGTGCACGTTCAATATCTGGCTTCTCAACAAACTTTGCTACTTCTCTAGCGTGCTTAGCAAAAGGAAGATCCATCTTCTCGCCAGCTTTGATATATCCAAAACCAACTGAAGGTTCGGTTGGTTCAATACCAATGGTGACAATCTTCCCTGTGGCAGCTACTGCTACTGCTTCTCTAACACATTCGCTGAACTCTTTGTTGTCTGTGATCACGTGATCGGCTGCAAATGAACCGATGATTACATCAGGCTCTCTCTTCACAAGAATTGCTGCTGCCAATGCAATAGCAGCAGTTGAATCTTTAGGGCTTGGCTCAAGGAAGAGATTGTTTTCTGCTAATTCTGAACACTGTTCGGAAACAGCGCTGCGGTGAGCAACACCTGTGACAACGACAATTCGCTCTGCTCCTGAAAGTGGAGCCAATCTCTCCCAGGTGTCTTGAAGCAGAGTCTGACCAGATCCGGTTAGGTCATGCAAAAACTTAGGTGCGGATGCTCGAGATAGCGGCCATAGCCTGCTACCAATCCCACCAGCTGGAATCACAGAATAGAAACGAGCCATTGGCTCTTTAGAGTCACTCATACTCTCAAAAGCCTAACCCAGATGACTGGTTTACTGATTTTTGTTTCGAATCTTCAGTTATCATTAAGCCAATTAGGCATGCGATTTGCTGCCATTCAAGGAGGAGTTTCGTGGCTAAAAGACCTGCAGGTACTTTGTATCGCGGCAAAATAGGCATGTGGTCTTGGGTTTTGCACCGTATTACTGGAGTAGGTATCTACTTCTTCCTCTTGGTCCACATCATGGACACAGCACTGGTCCGTGTAAGCCCGGAGGCCTACAACTCAGTAATGGCCGTTTATAAGACCCCAATAATAGGTATCGCTGAGATTGGGCTAGTAGCAGCCATTCTTTTCCACGGATTCAACGGTATCCGCATCATTCTTATTGATTTCTGGAGCAAGGGCTCTAAGTACCAGAACCTAATGTTCTGGATTGTCCTAGGCATCTTCGTGGTCCTAATGGCCGCTTGGATTCCACGCCAGCTAATGCACACATTTGGAGCGTAAATTGAGCGTCGTTATTGAACAACCAAACCAGCCAAGAAGCCGCAAAAGCGCTCAATGGGAAAAGCGTGCCTGGATCTTCATGCGCATCTCAGGAGCAATACTCCTAGTGATGATCTTGGGTCACCTCATGGTGAACCTAGTTCTTCCTGAGCGTGGAGTGAAATCTATTGACTTCGCTTTCGTAGCTGGAAAGTGGGCTAGCCCGTTCTGGCAGGTATATGACGGCATCATGCTTTGGCTAGCTCTTATTCACGGAACTAACGGAATGAGAACTCTAGTCAACGACTACTCAGAGCGTGAATGGGTGCGTAAGAGCCTAAACGTTGCTCTTTGGTCAGTAGCAGCTATCTTGCTGATTCTTGGAACTCTTGTAATAACAACATTCGATCCATGCATCGACCCACATGTTGAAGACTATCTACCTGGCGTTTGTAAGGCATAAGGAAAAAATTGTCCGAAGTTAAAGTTCATCACTACCAGTACGACGTTGTAATCGTTGGTGCCGGAGGTGCTGGTATGCGTGCAGCTATTGAAGCAGGACCTCATGCCAAGACCGCTGTTATCTCAAAGCTCTTCCCTACTCGTTCACACACCGGTGCCGCTCAAGGTGGTATGGCAGCAGCTCTAGCCAACGTTGAAGAAGACTCTTGGGAATGGCACACCTTTGACACAGTTAAAGGTGGCGATTACCTAGTTGACCAAGACGCTGCGGAAATTCTTGCTAAAGAATCTGTTCAAGCAGTTATTGATTTAGAGAACATGGGTCTTCCTTTCAACAGAACCCCTGATGGCAAGATCGACCAGAGACGTTTCGGTGGTCACACTCGCGATCACGGTAAAGCTCCAGTTAGAAGAAGCTGTTATGCAGCAGACCGCACCGGTCACATGATCTTGCAGACCTTGTACCAAAACTGTGTGAAGTTAGGCATTGAGTTCTACAACGAGTTCTATGTTTTAGACCTAGTAATGAACAAAGTTGATGGCGTTGAAAGACCTGCTGCTGTTGTTGCATACGAATTAGCTACCGGAGACCTGCACGTCTTCCAAGGTAAGTCGATCGTGTTTGCAACAGGTGGTTTCGGAAAGATCTTCAAGACAACCTCTAACGCTCACACCCTTACAGGTGATGGCGTTGGCATCATCTATCGCAAGGGTCTTCCTCTAGAAGACATGGAGTTCTACCAATTCCACCCAACCGGTTTGGCTGGTCTAGGAATTCTCTTGAGCGAGGCAGCTCGTGGTGAAGGAGCTATCCTTCGTAATGCTTCAGGTGAACGCTTCATGGAGCGCTATGCCCCAACCATCAAGGACCTAGCTCCTAGAGACATGGTTGCTCGTGCAATGGCAAACGAAGTGCGTGAAGGAAGAGGAGCAGGTCCACACAAGGACTATGTTCTTCTAGACCTAACTCATCTAGAGCCTGCAGTTATTGATGCCAAGCTTCCAGACATTACTGAATTTGCTAGAACCTACCTAGGTGTTGAGCCTTACACAGAGCCTGTTCCAGTATTCCCAACTGCTCACTATGCAATGGGTGGAATTCCGACAAACATCAAGACTGAAGTGCTTAGAGACAATGACACTGTTGTGCCAGGTCTATATGCTGCAGGTGAATGTGCATGTGTATCTGTTCACGGAGCTAACCGTCTTGGAACTAACTCACTACTAGATATCAACGTGTTCGGTAAGCGTGCAGGTATCTACGCAGTTGAGTATGCCAAGGATGCAAGCTTTGTTGATGTTCCAGCTGACGCTGTTGCAGAAACTGTGAAACTAATTGAACACATGCGTAATGCTCGTGGAACTGAAAAGATTGCGGTTATCCGTAAAGAACTTCAGGACACCATGGACAAGAATGCTCAGGTTTATAGAACTGAAGAATCTTTGAATGAAGCACTAGACAAGATCAAAGAACTTCGTAAGAGATATGAAAACATTCAGGTTCAAGACCGTGGTCTTCGATTCAACACTGATCTGCTAGAAGCAATCGAACTAGGCTTCCTACTAGACCTTGCAGAAGTTCTTGCCTTCACTGCTCGTGAGAGACGTGAGAGCAGAGGCGGTCACTACCGTGAAGACTTCGAAACTAGAGATGACGATAAGTTCATGGTTCACTCAATGGCATACAAAAAGGGTGAGCAGATCGATATCGGCTGGAAGCCTGTTGTAATTACCAACTACCCACCAATGGAGCGTAAGTACTAATGAGTTCAACTATGGAAGCTCAAGAGATCGGTGTAATCCCTTCATTCACCGTCACCCTAATGGTGCGTCGTTTCGATCCTGAAACAGATGCTGAACCAAAGTGGCAAGACTTTGATGTGACCATGTTTGGAACCGATCGTGTTCTAGATGCTCTACACAAGATCAAGTGGGAGCTAGATGGAAGTCTTACTTTCAGAAGATCATGTGCTCACGGTGTTTGTGGTTCAGATGCAATGCGTATCAACGGTAGAAACCGTTTGGCTTGTAAGACTCTGATTAAAGACCTAGACATTACTCAACCGATCTATGTTGAACCAATCAAGGGGCTAAAAGTTGAGAAGGACCTTGTTGTTGACATGGAGCCTTTCTACCAGGCGTATAGAGATGTTAAGCCATTCCTAATTGCTTCAGATACTCCAACTGCGGAACGTCTTCAGTCTCCTGAAGATCGTGCTCGTTTTGAAGACACCACTAAGTGCATCCTTTGTGCTGCCTGCACAACTTCTTGCCCAGTGTTCTGGACAGACAACCAGTACTTTGGTCCTGCAGCAATTGTGAACGCCCACCGTTTCATCTTTGACTCAAGAGATGAAGCTGCTGAAGTTCGACTAGACATTCTGAACGATAAAGAAGGTGTCTGGCGTTGCCGCACCACCTTCAACTGCACCGAGGCCTGCCCTAGAGGCATTGAGGTTACCAAGGCTATTGCTGAGGTAAAACAGGCTGTTCTTCGCGGTCGCGCCTAGACCCACCTGAAAGTTGTCTTAGAGAAACCCATATTTACTGCGTTAGTCCAAGCAACCTGCTTATTCTTGAGACATGACTGAAGATAACTCCTGCCCAGCATCTGGGGAGCATAGAGAGGCTAAAGAGTCTCTTGAAGGAGTCAGTCGTCGAAACTTCCTAACAAAACTGGCCATTGCTGCTGGAACTGTTGGGCTAAGTTCTATCGCTTCTTCAGCTTTAGCTGATTCTAAGAAGTTCAAGATTTGTGCAACTAAAGACATCCCTGTTGGCGGAGCTAGCGCATTTCGAGTTGCCGGGGCAAGAAACCTGATGATTCTCATCACCCAACCTAAGCCTGGAGTATTTAGGGCTTTCGATCAGCGCTGCCCACACAACGGTCTGGCAATTAATTCCATCAAGGGACGAAACCTTGCGTGCCAAGCTCAGAACAGAGGGCATGGTTCTCAGTTTGATATGGAATCGGGCTCACCTAGAGCAGGTGCTGCAAGAAAGTCTCTTCGTCGCTTCGAAGTTTCCATTGAAAAGAATTTCATCTACATCAAAGTTGATGACTAAGTTCTTTCGCCAAGCTTGGCAATAGAGCTGGGGATGCAGATAAAGATGTCACACCAAAATCGATAAATAGTTTTGCTGACACTGGATCACTCGCAGCCTCACCACATATTCCTATTGGCTTACCTTCCTTCACACACTCCTTAGAAACTCTTTCAATTAGTTCAAGAACTTTTGGCGAACGTACTTCTGATACTGGAAGGGGTGAGTCCATGCGGTCATGATTCAAGGTGTATTGAGTTAAGTTGTTTGTTCCGATGCTTAGGAAATCAACACTGGAAACAATTCTCTGAAGCACATCTGGTTCACAAACTTCAGGAACTTCAATCATGACTCCAACAGTTTCTAAACCTGCTTCTCGCGCCATTCTCACAAACTCCACAGCTTGTTCTGCTGTTGAAACCATAGGGGCCATCACCCATAGCTTTGCTTTTGGATGCTTTTGTGAAGCAAGGCTTAGGGCGGTTAGTTGAGTTTGAAGAGCTTCCGGGTTAGCCAGCAGTGCTTGGAATCCTCGATTGGCATACTTTCCAGTTTCAGTGAGCTTCAAAAATGGAAGCGGTTTATCTGTGTCAAGATCAAGCACCCGAACGATTACAACCTGATCTGGGAATTGATCGAGCAGTCTTGAGTATTCAAGAACTTGAGCCTCTAGCGATGGAGCAATCTTTTCTCCAAGGAACAAAAGTTCAGTTCTAAATAGCCCAACACCTTGAGCGCCAAAAGCAATCGCGGCAGCACCTTCAGAACTAGAACCTAGATTTGCATACAACTTGACCGGAAGGTTGAGTCCCTCAATAGAGAGTCCTTGCTCTGGCTGACTTGCTAAAGCCGCCTTTGAGTACTGCTCCAGTTCAGACTGGTCTGGTCTAACCAGAACCTGACCGCTAGATGAGTCAACGATCACTTGATCCCCTGCTTGAATGAACTCAGTTCCGCTAACGGAGACAACGGTTGGCAAATTCATCCCTCTGGCCAAGATGGATGTGTGTGAAGTTGGGCTTCCCAGACTTGAAACTAAACCAACGATTGAACTCTTTTGAAGTTTCACCATCTCAAGGGGACCAAGATTATCTGTCACCAAAACAAATGGTTCAGTAGGCCAGATCAAATCTTCTTTGCCGGTGAGCTTGTCAATTACTCGCTCGCCTAATTCAGTGATGTCGTTTGAACGTTCTGCAAAGTAAGCCCCAAGTTGAGCAAGCGACTCGGCAGCCGCTCTAAATGCGCCCATGACTGCTCTTTGAGAATTAGCCCCATCAGCCAAACGAACTTTGATGCCCTCCATGAGTGACTCATCAGCGAGAACTAGTTTCAAAGCATCGAGAATGTCAGCTGAGTCACTCTCACTCTCTGATCTAGCAACATCAATCTCTTCAGCAACTTCAGATAAAGCTGACCTAATGGCAACAAGTCCTTTGTGTGATCCTGCAGCTTCGCTGTCCCATGGGACATAACGCTCAGTTCTAAAGATAAACGCTTGAGCAATAGACACACCTGTGCCAACACCTGCACCTACTAATACGCGTTCACTCACCCAACAAGTCTAAGATGACCTTAAACTTGTCCCATGCCAACTAATCTCTCTGTAGTGACCATCAACGTCAACGGTGTTAGAGCCGCCTTCAAGAAGGGCTTTGCCGCATGGGTTGTTGAACACTCCCCTGATGTGATTGCACTTCAAGAAGTTAGAGCTGAAACAACAGACCTAATAGAGATTTTCAATGCCATCGAGGACTTGCAGAAAGATGGCACTAAGTGGCACATCCTTCATGACTCAGCTTCTGCCAAAGGTAGAGCTGGAGTGGCAGTTATTTCTAAAATTGCTCCGGCAGCTTCAAGAACTACCCTTGGCCCGAAAAGTTTCGACAGTGCTGGCAGATGGCTAGAAGTAGATTTCAAGATTAAGAACAAAACAGTCACTGTAATCAGCACCTATGTTCACTCAGGTGA
>CALFOB010000071.1 GCA_937919125.1 uncultured Micrococcales bacterium
CGCCTGCTCATTTGACTGGGACAGGATCATTAGAACCTGTGACCCTATTTACTATCGCTGGAACCAGTGGTTGTTCCTAGAGTTCTATAAAAAGGGTTTGGCTTATCGCAAGAACTCAATGGTGAACTGGTGTCCTTCATGTCAGACAGTTCTAGCCAATGAACAAGTTGTTGCTGGAGCATGTGAGAGATGTGACTCACTAGTAACTAAGAAAGCTCTTACTCAGTGGTTCTTCAAGGTAACTGAGTATGCAGACAGATTGCTTGATGATCTAGAGCTTCTTGAAGGTAATTGGCCTTCAAAGGTTCTATCAATGCAGCGTAACTGGATTGGTAGAAGCTACGGAGCTGAAGTTGATTTCCAGGTTGAAGGAAGAACAGAGCCAATAACTGTTTACACAACACGTCCTGACACTTTGTATGGAGCAACATTCATGGTTGTTGCAGCTGATAGCGATCTTGCAGCAGAACTTGTATCTGGTTCCACTCCTGATGTTCGAATGAAGTTCCAGAACTATTTAGATGAAGTAAATAAATCTAATGACATTGAACGTCTTGCTACCGATAGACCTAAGACAGGTTTGGATTCAGGACGAGTAGCTATCAATCCAGTTAACGGAGAAACAGTTCCTATCTGGATCTCTGATTACGTTCTTGCTGATTATGGAACAGGTGCCATCATGGCTGTTCCAGCTCACGACCAGAGAGACCTAGATTTTGCTAGAACACTAGGTCTACCTGTTAAGACAGTTGTTGACACAGGAGAAGCGGACGCTGCTGAGACAGGTATTGCAACAACAGGCGAAGGAGTTTTGATTAACTCTGATGTCTTGAATGGTTTATCTAAAGCAGAAGCCATTTCTAAGATCACTGCCATTCTTGAAAAGGAAGGGCGAGGTAAATCAGCTAAGAACTTTAGATTGCGTGACTGGTTGATTTCTCGTCAGCGTTACTGGGGCACACCTATTCCTATCGTTCACTGTGAAGACTGTGGTGAAGTTCCTGTTCCTCAAGATCAGCTTCCTCTAGAACTTCCTTCAGCTGAAGGATTAGATCTAGCCCCTAAGGGAACTTCTCCTCTTGGTGGAGCAGAAGACTGGGTAAACGTTCCTTGTCCAAACTGTTCTAAGCCTGCTAAGCGTGACACCGACACCATGGACACCTTCGTTGACTCTTCTTGGTACTTCCTTCGCTACCTATCTCCAAACAGTGAGACAGAAGCATTCAATAAAGAAGAAGCTAAACAATGGGCTCCGGTTGATCAGTATGTGGGTGGAGTAACTCACGCAATCTTGCACCTTCTTTATGCACGCTTCTTCACCAAGGTCTTACAAGACCTTGGCTATGTTGACTTCTCTGAACCATTCACCAAGTTGTTGAACCAGGGAATGGTTCTAATGAATGGTTCAGCAATGAGTAAGTCAAGAGGAAACCTAGTAAAACTTGGTGACCAGCTAGACGAGCATGGAGCGGATGCTATTCGTTTGACTATGGCTTTTGCTGGTCCTCCTGAAGATGACATTGACTGGGCTGATGTTTCACCATCAGGATCAGGAAAGTTCCTGGCTCGTTGTTGGAGATTAGCTAACGATGTAACAGCCCCAGTTGGAGTTGACTACTCAAAGGGCAATGCTGAACTTAGAAAAGCCACTCACTCATTCTTGAGAGATTTCAGTGTCAACATTGAGAACTTCAAGTTCAATGTTGGTGTTGCAAAGCTTATGGAACTAGTGAACGCCGTTCGTAAGGCTATTGATGGTGCTCCAGGACCAGCTGATGCTGCTGTTAGAGAAGCTACCGAGATTGTTGCAAAGGCACTGTCTTTGTTTGCTCCATTCATGGCAGAAGAGATGTGGGAGATTCTTGGTCACAAACCAGGTGTTGCTCTAGCTCTTCTTCCTGATGCTGATCTTTCGCTACTGGTTGAAAGCACAACAACAGCAATCCTTCAGGTGAATGGAAAGCTAAGAGACACTTGTGAAGTTTCAGTAGACGCAACCGATGCAGATCTTCAAGCAGCTGCTGACGCATCAGCCGTTGTTCAGAAAGCCATCGATGGTAAAGAGATAGTCAAGGTGATCATCAGAGCACCGAAACTTATCAACATCGTTACTAAGGGCTAATTCTTCACAACATCTAAGAAGTAAGCCATTACGGCATAACCGCTGACCTAGTTTTCTTCCATGGTTCTATGGATAAAAGAAGTTCTAGCTGAGTTCAGCCCTCGAGCACTCAAAGTGACTATCACTTTGCTGGCTGTTGTGGCCTTTGGTGTCTATGTCCTCACTTCAGGGACTGGTAAAAACAACTCAGTCAAAATAGAGAAGTCTTTAGATGCAGGGGATAGCGCTCAGGTTCAAGCACCGAAGATATATGTCCATGTTGCTGGCTCAGTAAAGACTCCAGGTATCTATCAACTTGATTCAGGAACTCGTGTTTATGATGCAGTTCTGGCAGCGGGGGGATTCACAGATAAAGCCAACCAGTCGAGTGTGAACATGGCCAGAGCTCTCAATGATGGTGAGCAGCTCATAATCTCCTCTGAATCAAGCTCAGTCACCTTCGAAGGATCTGTGAGTTCTTCACTCATTTCACTGAATCAAGCATCGACTTCACAGTTAGAGGACTTACCTGGTGTTGGCCCAGCATTAGCGGGTCGAATTGTTGATTGGCGCACTGCAAATGGTGGATTCAAAGCCAAGGAAGATCTTCTCAATGTTGCAGGCATCGGGGACAAACTATTCGCATCATTCAAAGATTTAGTGACACTTTGATCCTCAGATACGCGGCCATCGCATCTTGGGTCATGGCAGCGATGTTCGTGAATCTGATTCAACCATCTCTTCAACCAGAGAATATTCAGAAGCTAATTGAAGACAGGCAGACCGTTACTGTCGTTGCCAAGGTACTTGACCTACCTCGACCAGAGAAGAGTTTTGCAGGTCAGGTCAAATTTGCTACGAGAATACAAGTTCTCTCTGATGGTCCACTCAAGTCCAGAGTCGGTTCTCTTTCAGGAGGTGAAGAGGTAGAGAAGTTGGGCATAGGGACTGTTCTCAAGGCGGTCATCTCTCTTCGCCCTGCTTTTAGTAACAACGAGGACTTCACAAGTTCAATAAAGAAAGTTTTAGAAACCAGCGCTGGTGAGGAAATCAATCCTTTGGCTTCGATTCGGGCATTTTTTCTAGCCAACTTGTCAGGAGTTAGTTCCGACTCGTCTGCTCTAGTTGCTGGGTTAACAATCGGTGATGACTCGAAGCTCTCTCCTGAAGCCATAGACAACTTGAAAGTGGTTTCACTAACTCATCTATCTGCTGTTAGCGGGACTAATTGCGCGATTGTTCTGGCTGGTGCAGCTTTGCTTCTGAATTTGCTCCCAATTAGAAGATCAGTCAGGTTATCGCTAAGTTTCGCTGTGATTTTTGCCTATTTAGGCTTGGTTGGTCCCGAGCCCAGCGTTCTTCGAGCGAGTGTAATGGTTGGTGCCGTTCTTGTAGGTTTCCTTTTAGGGCGGAAAGTTCCTCCATTAGAAGCACTGTCTCTAGCAGTTGTTGTGTTGTTGGTTTATCAACCGTCGCTTTCAATGGACTTCGGTTTCGCTCTATCTGCTTTAGCAACTTTGGGTTTGTTGGTTCTAGCTCCGAAACTTGTTGAACTTCTTCAAAAGAAAATGCCAGTGTGGCTTGCAATAGTTATTTCAGTATCTCTTTCGGCTCAGATAGCTTGTCTGCCTGTTCTCTTGATGCTTCAACCAACAATCCCGGTGTATTCAATCTTTGCGAATGTCATTGCTGAACCAATGGTTGCTCCGATAACAGTCGTTGGATTAGTTGCTTGTTTGCTTTCGCCTTTATTACCATCTGTTGCCTCAGGGCTTTGTTTCGCTGCTTCATACCCAGCGGAAGTAATTCTGTTTGTCGCTGACAGATTTGCGAATGCTCCTTCGGCCAGCATCAATTGGGTTGATGGGGCATGGGGTATTGGGATTGCGGTTTTGATTGTCTTCTTCATTTGGCTGTATCTGAGCGCGAAGAGAGTAAATCTCAAGAGAACCGCTGGCGCAGGCTTGGCTTTGATCCTTTTGTCTCTATTTGCACAGAGTTCCTCTCTCGCTCTCAAGAAGGGTGACTTCTATGGAGGAGATTACTCCATAGTTAATTGCGATGTCGGCCAAGGAGACGCTCTAATAATTCGAACAGGTGGGAAGGTTGCGGTAGTTGATGTCGGAAGAGAAGACCCAGCAATTGATGAATGTCTATCAGGGCTTGGTGTTACGAAGATAGATCTTCTGGTTCTAACGCACTATGACCTAGATCACGTTGGCGGGGTTCTAGGTGCAATAACCGGAAGAGAGGTTGTTTCAGCTTTGGTCACTCCATTTAGGGACAATCGACCAGGAGCAGACAGCACTCAGCAGCTTCTTGCAGCAAGAGGCATCGCCATGACTCAAGTCGAACGAGGAATGACAGGTCAGCTAAGTGACTACAAGTGGCTAATTCTCGCTCCTAGTCGAGGAGCAGTAGATGCTGAAGACAGTAATGATGCCAGCACATCTATGTATTGGGAGAGTGAGAATGTATCGCTCTTCACTCTCGCTGACTCAGGGGAGAGAGCTCAACTTAGAATGGGGTCTGATTATCGTTCGCTTTTTGAAACAGGATTCGGATCGAGGATGGTTGTTGTGAAGGTAGCCCACCACGGCTCGGCTGATCAAGCTCCTGAACTGTACGAAACTTTGAAGGCTGACCTTGCTTTGATTTCTGTCGGAAGGGATAACTCCTACGGCCACCCAACTCAGAGAACTCTAGACACTCTGACACTTAGTGGTACTCAGATTCTACGAACTGATGAAATGGGGGCCATTGGTATAACTGAAACGGATACGGGCCTCGAGGTCTCTATCGCTGGTAGAAGTTAGGCTTTACAGGTGAGTCCAGCAAGAGTAGTCCCTTGGCGTGCCGTTCAGGCAGCACCAGTGATACTCGTATCCGGTGGGCAGGACTTCTTCGCCGAAAGAGCAATCAAATCGGTCCGAGCTGAGCTTCGCAAATCAAATGATGATCTTGAAGTAGTTGAAATAAATGGAGCTGAATACGTCGGAGGGCAACTTTTTGATGTTGCAAGTGCTGGTCTATTTGGAGATTCAAAACTTGTCGTTATTGACGGTGTCGAGAGATGCACCGATGCATTGATAAGTGACGCCATCGAGTACATGAGTCAACCATCTGAAGATGCCGTGGTCATCTTTAGGCACAATGGTAAATCTGTTCGTGGCAAGAAGTTACTTGAAACCATCAGGGCTAATGATGCTTTTCTTGAGGCCACCTGCCTCGACATCACAAAAGAAGCAGAGAAAATATCCTTCGTTGAGAATGAATTCATCTCTAAAGGAAGGAAGATTCAAAAGGCCGCTGCGCAAGCACTGGTTGATATCTTCAGCACTGACTTTGAAGAGCTAGCGGCTGCTGCCTCTCAGCTACAACTCGATGACTCTGGGGACATCACTCCTGAGATTGTTGAAAAGTACTTCGGGGGAAGACTAGAAACCACGACTTATAAGGTTGCGGATGCGGCTTTCGATGGCCAGGTGGCTCAATCGCTATTACTTCTTAGGCATTCTCTTGATCAAGGTGCGGAACCAGTCATGATCATCTTTGCCTTTGGTAAGAAGATCTCTCAGATTGCCAAGATCCATGGCAACTCGAAAGCTACGGCCGCAAGTATGGGTATGCCAGATTGGCTATTCACAAAGACGCGTCAGGCCACATCAGGTTGGACTGAGGATGGAGTGGCTAAGGTCATTCATGCAATTGCTGATACCGATTTTGCTGTTAAAGGTGGCGAGAAGGATTCTTACTACGCACTTGAGAGACTTGTTGGCCTGGTTGCTAACAAGGGAAGAAGTTAATGAAAGCCGCTAAGTATTCCATTTGGGCATTGTTGTCTCTAGTTTTCATTTCACTAGCTATCAGGCCTCCTGTTGCTTCGATTGGCCCACTCGTCGATAAGCTAGTTAGAACTGAAATGCTTTCAATCTTCCAAGTTAGCTTGATGACCTCTTTACCTATTGTGTGTTTCGGACTCGGAGCATTCGCCAGCCCTTATCTAGTAAAGAGGTTCACTCTAAACAAAGCGATGATGGCTGTGTTGATTCTCTTGGCTATTGCTATGACCACTCGTCTCATTGGCGGATTTCCAGCTCTAATCACCAGCACCGTGCTAATCGGTCTCGCTATCGCCATAGCCAATGTTTTGATTCCAACAATCGTAAGAGAGCAGTTCCCAGATCGCATCGAGTTGATAACGGGTGTATATGTGACATTGCTTGCAATCTCAGCAAGCTTCGCTGCTGCCATTGCCGTACCTTCATCAGACTTGCTTGGTGGATGGCGCGGGGCTCTGGCTGTTTGGATCATTCCAGCGGTATTTGCGATTATCTTCTGGGTTCCTTTATTTAGATCTAATACCGTTGGCAAGATCACTTCTGTTGCCACCCATGCTGAGGAGAGGAAGGCTGTTGTTAGGTCTTCACTGACCTGGGGTATTGTCGCCTTCTTTGGATTGCAGTCAGGTGGTTTTTATTCCATCTTGAACTGGTTCCCGACACTTTTGATTGACAGGGGAATGTCAGATGTTGATGCAGGAGGTTTGCTAGGGCTAACTACTGCTGTGGGTATCCCATCAGGATTTCTGGCTTCATTACTGTTTAGAAAGTTCAAATCGCTATCAGTAATAGCCATGGTTATGAGTGCATTTACTCTCACGGGTCTTCTTATGATTTGGCTTTCGCCAGATCTTCTAGTTCTTGCTTGCATCATTACTGGTTTTGGTTTCGCAGCTACATTCCCACTGTCTTTGACTTTGATTGGTTCAAGAGCAAGTACAAGTACTCAGACAACGCAGTTGTCTGCTCTAGCTCAAGGTTGGGGTTATTTGCTGTCGGCTGCTGTAACTTTCGGTTTTGGCTTGCTGAGAGATGTCACAGGCAATTGGAACTCAAGTTTGATTCTTGTTTCAGCACTTACCTTCCTGCAGTTATTCGCTGGGGCAGTGGCTGGAAGAAATAAGCGGATACCTGCCGCTTAAAGTAAAAGACCCGCCGAAGCGGGTCTTTTAGAAGTTCGGTTTATAGAGCTGAAACCTTCTTGGCAATAGCTGACTTCTTGTTAGCTGCTGCGTTCTTGTGGAATACACCCTTTGAAACAGCCTTGTCTAGCTTCTTGGTAGCAACCTTTAGAGCTTCTGCTGCAAGAGCCTTGTCTCCAGCTGCTGCTGCTTCGCGAACTGCACGGATAGCGGTTCTAACTTCGCTACGAACAGCCTTGTTG
Organism: uncultured Micrococcales bacterium; assembly: GCA_937919125.1. Taxonomy (GTDB): domain Bacteria; phylum Actinomycetota; class Actinomycetes; order Actinomycetales; family Microbacteriaceae; genus Rhodoluna. Next base: position 7,328 of record CALFOB010000071.1, read on the forward strand.
CGCTCTTGAGCCTTAAGGTTTGTGCCGATACGTTTGATCTGCGACTTGATATTTGCCATGTTTCACTTTCTTAGGGGCTTTGTCCCGCTCACGCAGAACATCTTCAAAACACTTGAGGTTTGTGGATTTGGAGGAACTCGTCATTCAAATCCCTACAAGACTACCAGCGTTATGGGCAATACGGCAACCTATTCTGCCCACCAGTATCTCTAAAGAGCCCTAGATTCCTAGGGTTTATGGGAGAATAAGGGGACGGCAATCGCCGTCAGTTTGCACTTTTAGCTAATTCAAGAGGTCTCCTTTGTCACCACGTGCCACCACTTCACTCGTGCCGGGTAAGACCAACCCTGAATTTATCCGCAATTTCTGCATTATTGCCCACATTGACCACGGTAAATCAACCCTTGCTGACCGCATGCTTCAGCTAACCGGTGTAGTTGATGACCGATCTATGCGTGCCCAATACCTAGACCGTATGGACATCGAGCGTGAGCGTGGCATCACCATCAAGTCTCAGGCAGTAAGAATGCCTTGGGAGTTTGAAGGCAAAACCTATGCCATGAACATGATTGATACACCTGGTCACGTTGACTTCACTTATGAGGTGAGCAGATCTCTTGCTGCTTGTGAAGGTGCAATTCTTTTGGTGGACGCTGCTCAAGGTATTGAAGCCCAAACACTAGCGAACCTTTATTTAGCTATTGAGAATGATCTTGAGATTATTCCTGTTCTAAACAAGATTGACCTTCCTGCAGCCCAGCCAGAAAAGTATGCAGAAGAACTTGCAAACCTTATTGGTGGAGACCCAGCAGACTGTCTTCGTGTTTCAGGTAAAACTGGTGTTGGTGTAGCTGAACTTCTTGATCGAATTGTTGGAAAGATTCCAGCTCCTGTTGGTGACCCTAATGCTCCAGCAAGAGCGATGATCTTTGACTCGGTCTATGACTCTTATAGAGGTGTTGTTACCTACGTTCGTATGGTTGATGGAAGCATGACTCCTCGTGAGCGAATCACCATGATGTCTACCAAAGCCGTTCACGAACTTTTGGAGATTGGTGTTTCTTCTCCTGAACCAGAACCTACTAAAGGTTTAGGCGTTGGTGAAGTAGGTTACCTAATCACCGGTGTGAAGGATGTTCGTCAGTCCAAGGTTGGTGACACCGTTACTTCAGCAATGAAGCCAGCAACTGAAGCACTTAAAGGTTATTCAGAACCAAACCCGATGGTTTACTCCGGTATTTATCCAATTGATGGATCTGATTATCCAATCCTTCGTGAAGCATTAGACAAGTTGAAGCTAAGCGATGCTTCTTTGGTTTATGAACCAGAAACATCTGTCGCTCTTGGTTTTGGATTTAGATGTGGATTCCTTGGTCTATTGCACCTTGAAATTATTACTGAGCGTCTAGAGCGAGAGTTTGGACTTGATCTAATTGCCACAGCACCATCGGTAGTTTACGAAGTAACACTTGAAGACAAGAGACAGGTCACTGTTACTAACCCAAGTGAATACCCAGTTGGAAAGATTTCTAAGGTACTAGAGCCAATGGTTAGAGCAACACTGCTTTCTCCTAAGGATTATGTAGGAACCATCATGGAGCTATGTCAGTCAAGACGTGGTGTTCTGGTTGACATGCAGTACTTCGGAACAGATCGAGTTCAGCTTCGCTACACAATGCCACTTGCAGAGATTGTCTTTGACTTCTTCGACAACCTAAAGTCAAGAACTCAAGGTTATGGATCTCTTGATTATGAAGAGTCCGGTTTAGCTGAGGGAGACCTAGTAAAGGTAGATATCCTTCTTCAGGGTGAACAGGTTGACGCATTTAGTGCGATTGTCCACAAGGACAAGGCTTATGCCTACGGTGTGATGATGACCACCAAGCTTCGTGAACTTATTCCTAGACAGGCATTCGAAGTGCCTATCCAAGCAGCTATCGGTGCTCGTATCATCGCTCGTGAATCTATTCGTGCTTTTCGTAAGGACGTTTTGGCTAAGTGTTACGGTGGTGACATTAGCCGAAAGCGCAAGCTACTTGAGAAGCAAAAAGAAGGTAAGAAGCGTATGAAGATGGTGGGACGAGTAGAAGTTCCGCAAGAAGCCTTCATTGCTGCTCTATCTTCTTCAAGTGAGAAAAAAGGCGAGAAGAAGGCTAAGTAATGCCTCAATTTCCTAAAGGGGAAACTGCTCCAATTGATGGATCTATTCCTGAATCGGCTTTAGTAGATGCCGAGAGCAGAACATTTCACGCCTATGTCCACGTTCCTTATTGCGAAGTGAAGTGTGGCTACTGTGATTTCAATACCTACACAGCCGATGAAATCGGAACTTCAACTCAAGGAACATTCGCTAAGACTCTAATTAGTGAGATTGAGTTTGCTGAAAAGGCTCTAGAGAATTCCAAACTGCCCAAGCGTCCAATGACTTCAGTGTTCTTTGGTGGAGGAACACCAACACTTCTGCCAGTAACAGATCTTATTGACATGCTAAACAAATTGAAGGACACCTTCGGTGTTGCTGAAGATGCAGACATTACAACAGAAGCGAATCCTGATTCTGTTGATGAGCAATACATCAAAGAGCTGAAGGCAGGGGGATTCAACCGTATTTCTTTCGGTATGCAATCAGCGGTTCCTCAAGTTTTGAAGATTCTTGAGAGAACACATGATCCAGAGAATGTTGTGAAGGTTGTGAACTTTGCTAAAGCTGCTGGTTTGTTTACCAGTGTTGATCTAATCTACGGGTCACCTGGAGAGTCTCTTGAGGATTGGAAGCGAACTCTTGAAGCTGCCATTTCTTTGAACACAGATCACATCAGTGCTTATTCACTAATCGTCGAACCTGGTACCAAACTTGCTCGGCAAGTAAAGAGCGGTGAACTTATCCCTGCAACAGATGACATGCAGGCAGAGATGTATGAACTCAGCGAGAAATTACTCTCTGCTGCAGGCTTTGTGAATTATGAAGTGAGTAACTGGGCTAAATCAGTTGATCAACGTTCAGGTCACAACATGGCTTACTGGAAATCTATGGACTGGTGGGGTTTTGGTCCTGGTGCTCATTCACATGTTGGTGGAGTTCGTTGGTGGAATGTGAAGAACCCAGCAGCTTATGCAGATCGCATCAGAGCAGGACTATCTCCAGCTCTTGAACGAGAGATCATCGACCAAGAGAACAGAGCCATCGAGAAAGTCATGCTCGAAACTCGAATCAGTGATGGCATCTCTTTAGAGTGGATGAAATCTAAAGGATTTGCCGAGCCTAAGGTTGTCGCATCACTTATTGCAGAAGAGTTAGTCGAAGCGAAGGCAGCAATATCAGGAAAGATAATCCTCACCGCAAAGGGTCGTCTATTGGCTGATTATGTCGTGCTAAAACTTCTTGGCTAGAAGATAATTGAAGAGAACAGATAAAAGGAGTATCAATTGGGTTATTGCGTATCGTGTGCCAAGGATGTCAAGGCTGCTAAGTTCTGTCCAACCTGTGGTCGTCAGCTACTTTCTAATGCAGATCTAAAGGCTGAAGTATCTGCCGCTGAAAAGGTAGCTCCACCAGTTCAGGGCAAGAGCAACCTAGCAATGTGGGTTCACCTAGCACCACTTATCGCTGCTGTTGTAGCTATTTGGCTCACTGTTGTTGCATTCCTTCTATGGCTTCCAGGATTGCTTATTAGGAACTCGGCTACATCCACTGAGTTCGAGAAGCGTCACGCTACTGAATCGATGAATTTCCAGTTGACCATCTTGATCTTTACAGTTGTTGCTGTGGTCTTCAGCATTGCGACTCTTGGGATTGGTGTTCTAATTGTTGTGCCTGCATCAATTGCTGTAAGCATCGCAGCATTGATCTTCATGATTCTTGGAGCTGTAGCTGCCAATGAGGGCAGAGAGTTCAGATACCCACTATCTATCCGCTTCGTCAAGTAATATTGGCACTCTAGGAGATCGGAAGAGCGTCGTGT
>CALFOB010000072.1 GCA_937919125.1 uncultured Micrococcales bacterium
ATTCCTGATGAAGCTAGAACTTTCGGTATGGATGCGTTCTTCCCTACTGCAAAGATTTACAACCCTAAGGGCCAGCACTACATCTCAGTAGACCGTGAACTCCTTCTTTCATACAAGGAAAGCGATGCGGGTCAGATTCTTCACACAGGAATTAACGAAGCTGGTTCAATGGCTGCCTTCACTGCTATCGCTACCTCGTATGCGACTCAGGGGCAGCCGCTAATTCCGTTCTATGTTTTCTATTCCATGTTTGGTTTCCAGAGAACTGCAGACTCTATCTGGGCAGCGACAGACCAGCTATCTAGAGGATTCATGATTGGTGCTACCGCTGGTAGAACTACTCTTACCGGTGAAGGTCTTCAGCACGCTGATGGTCACTCACCTATCATCGCTGCGACTAACACAGGAGTAATTACTTACGACCCTGCTTACGGTTATGAGATTGGTCACATCATCAAGGCCGGTATCGAGCGCATGTACGGAGGTGTTCATGAAGATCCGAACGTTATCTTCTACATCACTGTCTATAACGAACCTGTTATTCACCCAGCTGAACCAGAGAACGTAGATGTTGATGGAATCATCAAGGGTATCCACCGCATCAGTGTTGGAACAGGTGCTGGTAAGAAAGCTCAGATTCTAGCTTCTGGTGTTTCAGTACCTTGGGCTTACGAAGCTCAGAGACTGCTTCAGGATGACTGGAATGTTTCAGCAGACATTTGGTCGGTAACTTCATGGAGCGAACTTCGTCGCGATGCACTTGCTTGCGATGAGCAAAAGTTCCTTTATCCAAATGAAGTAAGTCCACTTCCATACATCACCAACAAACTTGCTGGATCTCCTGGTCCATTCATTGGTGTTAGCGACTTCATGCACCAGGTACCAGATCAGGTTCGTAAGTGGATTCCAGGTGAGTACGCAACTCTAGGTGCTGATGGTTTCGGTTTCTCTGACACTAGAGCAGCAGCAAGAAGAGCATTCAAGATTGATGGTCCTTCAATTGTTGTTCGTGTACTTGAACAACTTGCATCTAGAGGTGAAGTTGCAGCACACATTCCTCAGATGGCAATTGATAAGTATCGTCTTTTGGATGTCACAGCTGGAACTTCTGGCAACGCAGGTGGAGACGCATAAGCATGCTAGTTATACTCGCACCTGGTCAAGGCTCACAAAAGCCTGGCTTCATGTCGAGCTGGTTAGAGATTCCTGAATACAAAACAAAGCTTCAAGAATTCTCAGATGCTATTTCTCTAGATCTAATTCAGCACGGAACTATTAGTGATGAAGAAACAATCAGGGACACCGCAATTGCTCAACCACTTATTGTTGGTGCCAGCATCGCTACAGCTTCACTACTAAACACAGCAAACGTTTCAGGTGTTGCTGGTCACTCTGTTGGTGAAGTTTCTGCTGCAGCAATTGCAAATGTTCTCTCTGATGTTCAAGCGATGCAACTTGTGAACGTAAGAGCTAAAGCTATGGCTCATGCAGCAGCAACTAGCGAAGCAACATCTATGGCTGCTGTTTTAGGAGGAGAACAAGAAACCGTTCTTGCTCGACTATCTGAGCTTGGTCTCTCCCCTGCTAACTACAACGGTGCTGGACAGATAGTTGCTGCGGGTTCTAAATCAGGAATTGAAAAACTAGTTGCTGAAGGTCCCCAGGGAAGCAAAGTTATTCCACTTAGTGTCGCTGGTGCATTTCATACTTCGTACATGCAACCAGCAGTTAGCGAACTAGAAGCTTTCACCTCGTCAGTAGAAATTGCTAACCCTGAAATCAAGCTCTGGTCTAATCAAAACGGTCAACTAGTTTCTGATGGTTCCGAATTCATCAATCTTCTAGTTGGACAAGTTGCTAACTCAGTGCGCTGGGATCTATGCATGGATGCAATGGTGAAAGCAGGCGTTACTGCAGTAATCGAAGTTTCTCCAGCGGGAACTCTAGCTGGACTTGCTAAACGTGGAATGCCTGGAGTTGAAATTGTTGCTCTGAAGGAACCAAAGGATTTAGAACCAGCTCAAGATCTAATCAATCGATCAGTAAAGAAGGACTAATGTCTCAGCCCAAATTGAACCAGTATGAAACGACTAAGTTCAGTCGCATCTATTCTCTTGGTGCAGCTCGTGGTGAACTAGTAGTCACCAATGACGACATCGCTGGTCCTATTGATTCGAGTGATGAATGGATTCGTCAGCGCACCGGCATCATCACCAGAAGAAGAGCGGGTAAAGACCAGTCTTTGATGGATATGGCTGTTGCGGCTTCAAACCAAGCCATTGAGCGAGCAGGAATTGATCCTCAGGAAATCGGTGCAGTAATCTTCAGCACTATCTCCCACCCTTATCAGACCCCATCAGCTGCGGCTCTGCTAGCCGAAAAGATCGGTGCTAACCCAGCGCCAGCATTCGACATCTCAGCTGCTTGTGCTGGTTATTGCTATGGCATTGCTCAGGCCGATGCCTTGGTACGTTCTGGAGTTGCCAAATACGTCTTGGTCGTTGGTGGCGAGAAACTAAGTGATTTCATTGACCCAACCGATCGCTCTATTTCATTCCTATTGGCTGATGGAGCTGGAGCAGCGATTGTCGGGCCTTCTGACACCCCTGGCATAGCACCAACTGTCTGGGGCTCAGACGGCTCACACTGGGATTCAGTAAGTATGACCGCGTCTTTGCTTGATTTCCGCGATGGAGAGGCATCTTGGCCGACTCTAAGACAAGACGGAATGACTGTCTTCAAATGGGCTGTTTGGGAAATGGTTAAAGTTGCCAAACAAGCCCTTGTTGTAGCCGGCGTGAAGGCTGAGGAGCTCTCAGCACTAGTAACTCACCAAGCCAACATCCGCATCATTGATGAGCTCGTCAAACAGCTTCAACTACCTGAAAATGTCGTTGTAGCAAGAGACATCGTAAACACTGGAAACACCTCTGCAGCCAGCGTTCCATTGGCTATGGACCAGATTCTGCAGGATGGAACCGTCAAATCCGGTGGCTTAGCTCTTCAGATTGGCTTTGGAGCAGGGCTTGCCTTCGCGGCTCAAGTCGTGGTTCTGCCGTAAACTTTACCTAGTAAATCAAACAACCAAGGAGTAACTCATGGCACTTTCACAGAACGAAGTTCTAGCAGGTCTTGCAGAAATCGTAAACGAAGAGACCGGTATCGACACTGAGTCAGTGAAGATGGAAAAGTCTTTCACCAACGACCTAGACATCGACTCAATCTCAATGATGACCATCGTTGTAAACGCAGAAGA
>CALFOB010000073.1 GCA_937919125.1 uncultured Micrococcales bacterium
GTATGGAGCACCTTAAATGGTGAAGAAAAAGAACACTGATTTACCGGTTGAGGAAGTAGTTGAACCGAAGAAGCCTGCACGTAAGCGTGGGGCTAAAGAAGAAGTCGTTGAAGTAGCTGCTGCAGAAGCACCTGCCAAGAAGACTAAGAAAAAGGAAGCTGAAGCTACTGAGGTTGCTCCTGAAACTAAAGCAGCACCAGCTGCTGCAGGTTTCTCTCTAATCTTCCAGGCTCCTGATCTACCAACCCCAAAGGTCAACACCAAAAGAGGCAAGCCATCAATTATTGATGATGCTCCTACAGATGATTCTCACCGCAGAGTTAGATCAAGAAGACGCTCAGGTGAAGCTGTTGAGGGTGAACTAGCTCCTAACGTAGTTGTGAAGGTTAGAACTCCTAGAGAACCTAAAGCTCCTAGCAATGAGCCAACCAGAGTTAAAGGTTCTACTCGTCTAGAAGCTAAGAAGCAAAGAAGACGTGATGGTAGAGATTCAGGTAGAAGATCTTCTCGTATTACTGAATCAGAGTTCCTGGCTCGTCGTGAAGCAGTTGACCGCGTCATGGTGGTTAGAAGCAAGGATGACAAGATCCAGATTGGTGTTCTAGAAGACAAGATCTTGGTCGAGCACTATGTTGCTAAGGCTCAAGACAGTTCTCTAATTGGAAACGTCTATCTAGGTAAGATTCAAAACGTTTTGCCTTCGATGGAAGCAGCATTCGTTGACATTGGTCGCGGACGTAACGCAGTTCTTTACTCAGGTGAAGTTGACTGGGAACTAGCAGAAGTTGGTAACCAGCCTCGCAAGATTGAACTTGCTCTGAAATCAGGGGACAAGGTTCTAGTTCAGGTAACCAAAGACCCAGTAGGTCAAAAGGGTGCTCGTCTAACTTCTCAGATTTCACTTCCAGGTCGCTACCTTGTTTATGTTCCTAATGGAAACATGAACGGTATCAGCAGAAAGCTTCCTGAAAGCGAGCGAGTAAGACTAAAGAAAATCTTGAAAGAGATCTTGCCTCCAGATGCTGGTGTAATCATCAGAACAGCTGCTGAAGGTGCTACAGAAGAAAGATCG
>CALFOB010000074.1 GCA_937919125.1 uncultured Micrococcales bacterium
GCAGAAAGAGCCCGGTCGATGACCGGGCGTCTTTCTTGGTGAGCTTGGCAACCCCACGGACCTTGGTGGCCTTGGGATCGATTAGCAAGGTCTTACTTGACCTTTGGAGCCGAGGTGTCTGCTGGAAGAGCAGCCTTAGCGGTAGCCACGAGGCTAGCGAAGGTCTTTGGCTCGTTTACAGCTAGGTCGGCAAGGATGCGACGGTCAACCTGAACGCCAGCAAGGTTTAGACCCTGGATTAGACGGTTGTAGGTAAGACCATTCGCACGTGAAGCTGCGTTGATTCTCTGGATCCATAGGCGACGGAAGTTACCCTTCTTGTCGCGACGGTCGTTGTATGCATAGACCAGGGAGTGCAGAACCTGCTGCTTTGCCATGCGGTAAAGACGTGAACGCTGACCGCGGTAACCCTTTGCACGCTCTAGTGCTGTACGACGCTTCTTCAACGCGTTGACTGCGTTTTTAACTCTTGCCATTAGTTTCTCCTAAATAAATTTTGAATGTGCTTGGACTAGTGGCCGAGCTGCTTCTTGATGGTCTTGAAATCAGCTGCGCTAACAACCTGATCCTGGTTTAGACGACGAGTACGTCTTGATGACTTGTGCTCAAGGTTGTGACGCATGTTGATCTGCTGCTTCATCAACTTGCCGCTACCTGTGAAACGGAAGCGCTTCTTCGCTCCAGAGTGGGTCTTCTGCTTTGGCATAACTTCTCTCCTGTTTTTCTAGTCTGCGGTTTCAGCCGCAGAATCCTTAGTTTCGGTCTCAGTGGTTGCAGGGACATCGGCTTTCGCCTTCTTGTCTGCAGCTCGCTTAGCATCTGCTTTCGCATCAGCCTTGTTACGAAGAGGAGCGATAACCATTACCAAGCTTCTGCCGTCTGCCGATGGACTCGACTCAACAACACCTGACTCAGTAACTTCTTCAGCTACTTTCTGCAACAACTTGACACCCATCTCCGGACGTGATTGCTCACGGCCACGGAAGACGACCATCACTTTGACCTTGTCGCCAGCCTTTAGGAAGCGTTCGATCTGACCTTTTTTAGTTCCATAGTCGTGATCATCGATTTTCAAACCGAAACGAACAGTCTTGATGACAGTGTTTGTCTGGTTCTTTCTCGCTTCACGAATCTTCTGGGCTGCTTCGTATTTGAACTTTCCGAAATCCATAAGCTTACAAACCGGTGGTGCTGAGTTTGGTGAAACTTCTACCAAATCGAGGTCTACTTCCTGCGCCATACGCAGTGCTTCTTCGATTTTGATGATGCCAAGCTGCTCTCCGTTAGGGCCAACTAGGCGTACTTCTGGTACACGGATTCGTTCGTTGATACGCGGGTCGCTGATCTGCTGCTCCTTTTGACGTGACTTGATGGCCACGTAGTGACAAGAATATTCTTGCCAACGCGCAGAACTGAAAAGTTCAAAGCTTACCCGGCAACCTAATAAGTCGGTGGACGCGGGTGGGAAATGAATCCACTTCTGACTGAAGACCAGAGATCTCCAGAGCCATGGGCTAGCCTAGCAGAGAACCCATCTGAAAGTGAAGCCCAGAATGTCAGAAGATTTTGAAACCCAAGCAATGCGAGAACTTGAGGAAGTGCCAGCCGTTGAGGTTATCACCGCTACCGCTGTACACCTCATGAGTGCCGCTGCAGTCCAGGTAGGACTTGCTGAAAATGGCTATAAAGGTGACCTAGATGAGGCCAGAAAGCTCATTAATTCACTAGCTGGGCTGCTAACTGCTTCTGCCCCAGACTTAGGTGATCACCACGCCAGACCGCTAAGAGACGGGCTAAGAAGCCTTCAATTAGCCTTCCGCGAGGCTTCAGTTATCAAGGATGAGCCAGGTAAAGGTCCTGGCGAGAAGTTCACAGGGCCAGTTAGCTAGCCTGAAGAAATTTCACTCCAACGGAGTCAACTAGCTCAACAAAGCGCTCTGACTGAGACAGTTGAGCAAAGAAGCCTTCTTCTAGGGCTTTTAGGTCCATTTCGGTCAATCCAGGCTCTAGATATAGAACAACCACAAGCTCCTGCCCCAGCAATTTGCAAGTTGGATCACCTTCAATCAAGGTAAAGCTCTCAACCTGACCAATTTCACTCAAAATACTGTTCACAAACTCAACAATCTCTGGATTATTAGCAGGATTTAGCCAGGGCAGGTCTTGGGCAATGGCCGCAATGCCTGGTCTTCTAACCACAAACTCTGTTTCACTCATTGGATCTAGTACCAATCGAGAGTTCCCCTCACTTGCTGCAGCCAAGGCTACTTTTCTACCGTCGTTTGGAACAGGTCTAGCTTCTGGGTTCCAATGATTCATGGCAGCAACTGAACTAAAAACCGGAAGGGCTCGTTCATTGTCTGGAGTTAGGACAGTGACGATTGAGAGATCTGCACTCTTATCAACTGTTTGCCCGTAGGCACCTTCCCCACTCTCACCAAGGTTGGCAATCAGGGGAATCAATAACCTTGCTTTACCTAAGGCAACGAGAACTTCTTCTGCACCGACTTCTTTGCTTCGAAACTTTGACAACGTTTCAAGCAGATTTATATCTGCCTCACCGTTGTCTCCACTGTATGGATTGATGTCGAAACTTCGACCAGCCCATGGCACGCCAGCCGAGTCTGTAAATTTTGAACCGTGTGATTCAGACATTACTCACCGGAAACCTTAAGCGCCTGTTCAAGTGTGAACTTACCCGCGTAAAGTGACTTACCTAAGATTGCTCCTTCAAGAC
>CALFOB010000075.1 GCA_937919125.1 uncultured Micrococcales bacterium
TAGTGACTGGAGTTCAGACGTGTGCTCTTCCGATCTTATTCAATCGACAGGTGGGTCAATCACCATCTCATCAACTTCATCTGCAGGCGAAGAAGAGTATGAAAGCACGACTGGGTACTTACCCTTACCCGCTGAACCGGAGAAGTCTGTGTAGTAAGCATCTTCCCAACTAGCAGCAACCTTCACGCCATTGTTCTTGAATGATTTCCACCAAGAAGTAGTTTCACCTTCAGTAGTGAAAGCAGCAAAAGTAGAAACAAGGAAACCTAAACCAGTTGAAGAAAGATTTGGATTTTCAATAACAGTTAGGTTCTTGTATTTAGGTTGAATCAATTCTTTCCAGTGATCAGGAATAGCAAGATTCTTTTCCTTGAAGTATTGAATGTCTACGTTGAAGCAAATGTCTGCGAAGTTGATGGGAACTAATTTGTTGTCTCCGAGAACTTTATTCTCTTCGATAACACTTGCAAAAGTATTGTCAATCCCATAAACAACATCAGCGATAGGGGCATCTTTAGTAAGAACAAGTTTACCGGTCATTTCACCAACGTCACCTGCTCTGACGATGTTCAGATCTGGTCCAGCAGTTTTCTTAAATTCAGCAAGAAGATCATCGCTCATTACGAAAGAGTCGTGAGCAACAAGTGCGATGCTTGCAACAGTGTTGTTTGTGCAGGCAGATAGTCCTAGAGATAGTGCATCGGTTAGTAATGGAAATCTGCGTTTCATTTTTCCTTCCTACGCTGGCATTACCCAGTTCAGGTTTGACGGTATTTAGCAGTAGCTTCATCTCAGTCCGATGCTTCGGACTCCCGTGTGTTAAAAGACTAAACCCTTGGTACCAAAATTGGCTACCAAGGGTTTAGTTCAGTAATTACTAGTGCATTGAGGCTGCAGCCTGCTCAGCTTTCTCCTGAACACCAGACTTGGTGCGAAGGGCCACCTCTTTGATAAATATCGACAGCACGAACGCAGCAATCACAACAGCGCTGGCTGCAATGAATACGCTGGCTGTTGATTCAGCAAAAGCCTGCTTGATTGGATCAGCAAGCTCAGGACTGGCTGTCTTCAAGAAGGATGAGTCTGACTGGATTAGTTCGCTAATGTCTTGACCTGAGGTGAAGACTGCGTTGCGAGGGTCGTTCAGTAGACCAGGGTTAGCAGCTATTGCAGCCTGAATCTTTGCACCAATGTCAGCCCCCTTGTCAGCAAGGTTGTTGAACAGGATAGATAGGAATACTGCAACTCCAAGAGTTCCACCCATTTGTCTGAAGAAGGTTGATGAAGATGTTGCAACACCAATATCCTTAGCTTCAACAGCGTTCTGAGAAGCAATGGTTAGTGTCTGCATCATCTGACCTAGACCTAGACCCATGACTACCATTCCGATAGAGATCTGCCAGATTTCCCATGTGTAAACAAGGGTTGATAGATATAGGAATGAGATAGCCATCAGTGATGTTCCAAGAACCATGAAGATCTTGTACTTACCGGTCTTACCAGTTATCTGTCCGCTCATGATAGATGAGATCATCAAACCCATCACCATAGGAATCATTAGGTATCCAGCTTCAGAAGCTGTGGCACCATAAACAATTTGTAGTACTAGTGGAAGTGAAATCATTCCACCAAACATTCCCATACCAACAATTACTCCAAGCAGAGTTGTTAGAGAGAAAGTTCTTGACTTGAAGATGTGTAGCGGAAGAATTGCATCCTCGCCCATTTTTCTTTCAATGATTATGAATGCTGTAATACCAAAGACACCAAGTGCGTAAGCAATGATTGCGTTAGGAGATGTCCATCCCCACTCACGACCTTGCTCAGCAACGATAAGTAGTGGAACAACACCAACGATGATTGTAAGAACACCCCACCAGTCAATGCGCTTACTCTTAGCTTCGATGTGTGGAACGTGAAGGAATGAAAGAACTAGTAGCAGTGCAATTGCACCGATAGGAAGATTCATTAGGAAGATCCAACGCCATCCTGTAATTCCTAGGAAGCTATCAACACCTGCTAGTAGTCCACCAATTAGTGGACCAAGAACGCTTGATGTACCAAATACCGCTAAGAACATTCCCTGGTAACGAGCTCTATCTCTTGGTGGAACGATGTCAGCAAGAATTGTTAGAGCAAGTGCGAATAGACCACCAGCACCAATACCTTGGATTGCTCTATAAGCAGCGAGCTCATACATAGTGTTAGCTAAACCAGAAATCACAGAGCCGAAGATAAAGATTGAGATTGCTGTGATGAACAACTTACGTCTACCGAAGATGTCTCCGAGCTTTCCATAAATAGGAGTAGCAATAGTAGAAGTGATTAGGTAAGCAGTTGTTACCCACGCTTGAGCTGATAGACCATTTAGGTCATCTGCAATTGTTCTCATCGCAGTTCCAACAACACTTTGATCTAGTGCTGACAGGAACATTCCAGCCATGAGGCCAAATAGTACGAACATGATTTGTCTGTGGGTCATTACACCTGTAAGTGCGGACTCTGCTGCTGCGGCTTTGCGTTCTGCGCGTGCCATTGTGAACTCTTTTCTTCGGTTATGAAAGTTAGACTTTGTAAATGGGAAGAAAATTCAGGCAATCAAGCTTTAGAGCATTGAGCGTAGGCCTTATAGCCCTAGTAATACTTCCCGCGGTAAATAACCCTACACCTTCACAGGCCACAAGCCTGGTTTGGTTTTCCAATACAGATCCAGAGTCTCACTGGATTGTGGTCAACAAGCAAAGACCTCTAAACCCAATCGATTACGTCCCTAAAGACCTAGTTGCCCCTAAGTTTGGGGCTCTAAACGCCAATCCATACGCTAGAAAGCTCAGAAAAGAGGCTTCAACAGCCATCTACAAGCTGGCTATGGCTATGTATAAAGAAGGTAAAGGCAGCCTAATCATCCAAAGTGCCTACAGATCTTATGCAGAACAGAAGACCATCCATGCCCGCCAGGTTGAAAGATATGGCCTAAAAGCAGGAGAAGCACTGGCTGCTAGACCCGGACATTCAGAGCACCAAACTGGCTGGGCAGTTGATGTTTCAGCTAGAGGTCAGGGCTGCCAGATCAGAGTATGTTTTGGTCAGACCAAGGCAGGTTCATGGATCGCTAATAATGCCTATAAATACGGATTCATAATCAGGTACCCAAACAAAGCAACTCCAGTAACTGGGTATCAGTATGAGCCTTGGCACCTTAGATATGTAGGTAAAGGCCTAGCCATGGTGATGCATGATGACAAGGTCACTACCCTTGAGAAGTTCTTTAATCTCCCAGCAGCCCCGAACTACTAACTAAGCATTAACCTTTATCTATGGCTAAATCAGCAAACAACAAGAAATCCACATACGCCTTCTTAGGCCCTGTGGGTACTTTTACTGAGCTTGCCTTGGCTCAGGTCAAAGATGCCAAGACAGCCAAACATCTTCCTGTTGCAACCGTTAACGAAGCCATCGAAGCTGTTGTCTCTGGCAAAGCCCATAGAGCAATCGTTCCGGTGGAGAACTCTATTGAAGGCGGCGTAACAGCAACACTTGATGCTTTGGCTAACACAACTGACATACGTATTTATGGCGAGTATCTAGTTCCTGTAACTTTCAACCTTGTTGCAAGACCTGGAACAAAACTTTCAGATGTGAAGGTAGTAAGCACTCACCCAACTGCCTATGCTCAATGCCGTGGCTGGATGCAAGAGAACATTTCTAAGCACACACATCTTCCTGCAACGTCAACAGCTGCAGCAGCTGCTGATCTTCTTTCTAAAGATCCAATCGCTAATGCTGCTATTGCAGCTAAGAGCATCACGGATCACTACAAGCTAACTGTTCTTGCTAAAAACATTGGTGATAACAAGAACGCTCAAACAAGATTTATTGAAATTGGACTAAACGCTAAACCAACAAAGACATCAGGCAAAGACAAAACTTCTGTAATTGTTGAACTACCAGAAGATCGTCCAGGTGCTCTTTTGGAAATGCTTGAACAATTTGCAGCTCGTGGAGTAAACCTTTCTCGAATCGAATCAAGACCCATTGGCGATCAACTAGGTAGATATAGATTCAACATTGATGTTCAAGGACACATCGATGATGAAGCCGTAGCAGAAGCTCTTATGGGCTTACATAGATTTAGCCCTAAGGTAACTTTCTTAGGTTCTTATCCAAGAGCAGATAAGAAAAAGAGTGAGCATGAAGGCAACAACTCAAACAAAGAGTTTTCTTCTGCTGAATCATGGCTAAACAAACTACGTCAAGGACGCTAAAGGTAAACGTAAAAAATGATTGATGCAAACCTGCTTAGAGAAAACCCCGAAGCTATTAAAGCTTCTCAAATTGCTAGAGGCGCAAGTGTTGAACTTGTCGATCAAGCAGCTCAGGCCGATGACAACTGGAGAAAAGCTCAAGCAGAATTCGAAAACCTAAGAGCAGATCAGAACGCTAAGGCAAAACTTGTTTCAGGTGCTAGCCCTGAAGAGAGAACCAAACTTATTGCTGAAGGTCAAGAACTTGCAGCAGGAGTAAAGGCAGCAGAACAAAGAGCTGCTGATCTGCAAAACGAATTGAACACAATTGTTCTAAAAATTGAGAACGTTGTTACCCAAGGCGTTCCTGTTGGTGGCGAAGAAAACTTTGTTGTAATTCGTGAAGAGGGAACTAAGCCAAACTTCAGCTTCACCCCTAAAGATCACGTAGAACTAGGTGAATTGCTGGATGTTATTGACATCGAGCGCGGGGTAAAGATCTCAGGTTCTAGGTTCTACTTCCTAAAGGGCTGGGGAGCAAGACTAGAACTAGCCCTTATGAACCTGGCTCTAGACCAGGCAGCTAAAGCAAACTTCACAGCATTAATTACCCCGACTCTAGTAAAGCCAGAGGTTATGGCGGGCACTGGTTTCCTAGGTGAACACGCTGATGAGATCTACTACCTACCAGCAGACGATCTTTATCTGACTGGAACAAGTGAAGTAGCTCTTGCTGGATATCACAGCAATGAAATTATTGATCTAGCTGATGGTCCAAAGAGATATGCAGGTTGGTCAACTTGTTACAGACGTGAAGCCGGTAGCCATGGGAAAGATACCAAAGGTATCTTGCGTGTCCACCAGTTCAACAAACTAGAGATGTTCTCTTACGTGACTCCAGAACAAGCAGACGAAGAGCACGCAAAACTTCTTGCATGGCAAGAAGAGATGTTGCAAAAGTGTGAACTTCCATATCGTGTTATCGACACAGCAGCTGGAGATCTAGGTTCAAGTGCTGCTCGTAAGTTTGATGCTGAAGCTTGGGTTCCGTCTCAAGAAACATATCGTGAACTAACTTCTACTTCTAATTGCACAACTTACCAAGCAAGAAGATTGAACGTTCGTTACAGAAAAGAAGACGGCAAGACTGCGGTTGCTGCAACCCTTAACGGAACTCTTGCAACAACAAGATGGCTAGTTGCAATTCTTGAGAACCATCAACAAGAAGATGGCTCTGTTCGTATTCCGGTAGCACTTCGACCATACCTTGGCGGAGCCGAAGTAATTTCTCCAGTGAAGAAGAGCTAAGCGTTGACATTTGAACCTTGGCTAATTGCTATCGACATCGATGGCACTCTTGTCCACGACGATGGTTTCCTAGCACCTGAGGTGATTAGAGAAGTAACAAGAGTAAGAGATTTAGGACACCACGTAGTTGTTGCAACAGGCAGAGCAGCAGCTAATGCAATTCCTGTGGTTCAAGATATTGGTATTGAATCAGGTCACGTTATTTGTTCTAACGGTGCAGTCACAGTTGAAGTTAATAAAGATGAACCTAAAGGCTTTTCAGTTCGAGAAGTGATTGGTTTTGATCCAGCTCCTGTTCTTACTCAACTAATTGAAAAACTTCCTGAAGCACACTTTGCAGTTGAAGATGTTGATGGCACTTACAGATTCCACAAACCTTTTCCTGCATATGCTCTAGGGGCAGAAAACATCGAGACCCCATTAGATCAACTTATGCATGGTGAAGTAAGTCGAGTTGTAGTTTTATCACCCGAGCAGAATGTGAATGACTTTCTAGCAATAGTTGAGTCAGTTGGACTGCACTCAGTTTCATATGCAATTGGCTATACCGCTTGGTTAGACATCTCTCCTTTAGGTGTAAGCAAAGCTAGTGCCCTTGAACAGCGCAGAAAGGCTCTGAATGTTCCTACCAACAGGGTGATCACCATTGGTGACGGAAGAAACGATATCTCCATGTTTGAGTGGGCAAATCAAGGCGGAGGCCTGTCATTTGCTATGGGCCAGGGCCCTGATGAAGTAAAACAAGCTGCCACCATGGTCACCGCAAGCGTTGAAGAACATGGGGTTGCCAAGGTCCTTGAAGGTCTTGAAGGCATCATTTATAGCCAAAGCTAGCTCACAGGCTTATCGCAGGTTGCCCCCGTATTTTTATTACCACTAAGGATTAGTTAGACTATTCAACGGAGGTCTGTCCGAGCGGCCGAAGGAGCTAGTCTTGAAAACTAGTGAACTGAAAGGTTCCGTGGGTTCGAATCCCACGGCCTCCGCCAGTTTTGTCTAACAAAGACTTAAGCCAAATCACCTAAGGGGTATTGAATTGTCTGAGAAGTCTAAGAAGCAAGTAAAGCTAGACCGTGCAGTTGCACGTCATGGCAACATTCACGCCGCAGGTAGATTCAGAGCCCTTATTGGCATCCTAGGCAAAGCCCTAATCGTTGTCTTAGTTTCAACATTGACCGTAACAACTGTTTCAGCAATTCAGCTTGCTGGAAAGTTTGGTGCAGGAGAGATCGACGTTCCTGGTGGAGATGGAGCAGATAGAAAGATTCCACCTCTTGATGGTCCGATCAACATGCTTCTTGTTGGAAGCGACTCCAGACAAGGTGCAGGTAACTCAGCTTTCGGTGACACCGGAGGCGTTCTAGCTGACGTAATCATTCTTATGCACATCTCTGAGGACAGACAGAATGCTGTCGCACTTTCTTTCCCTAGAGATCTTTTGGTTCCTTGGCCAGCATGTCCAAGCACTACAGGTGGACCAGGGTACTACGCGCAATCACTTGGCCAGATCAACGCAACTATTGCTAACGGTGGTCCTGGTTGCACACTGCTAACAATCGAAATGCTTACTGGTTTAGATATTCCTTACCTAGCGATGGTTGACTTCAACGGAGTGATTGAACTTTCTAACGCTGTTGGTGGAGTTGAAGTTTGTGTTGCTCAAGACATTGAAGACGAGTACACCAACACATACCTAAAGAAAGGTATGCACACTCTTCAGGGAGTTCAAGCACTTCAGTTCCTTAGAACTAGACACGGTGTTGGCGATGGTTCAGACCTAGGTCGTATTAGCAACCAGCAGGTTTATCTAACTTCTCTAGTTAGAAAACTAAAGAGCAAAGATATTCTTAGTAACCCTGTAGCTCTATACAGCCTTGCTCAAGCTGCAGCTGAACACATGAAGCTAAGCAAGACCCTTTCTAATCCAGGAACTTTGATGGCAGTTGCTAATGCACTGAAAGATATTCCAATGAAGAAGGTCACCTTCTTGCAGCTTCCTTCTATTTCTGGTTTGCCGGCTCCGAACCAAGGAAGAGTAAAGCCTGACTATGAAAAAGCACAGGTTCTATTTGATTTGATGAAGAACGATCAACCACTTGTTCTTGGTGAAGTTAACAACACAGGTGCTGGATCAGAAGTTGCACCAACTCCTAAGCCTTCATCAACAGTGACCTCAACTCCGAAGCCATCTTCAACTAAGACACCTAAGCCAACCCCAACTCCTACAGTGACACCACTTCCAGATTGGGCTCAGGGCACAAACGCTTCAACAACTACCTGTTCAAAATAACTCTCTAGGAAAGCAACTTAGTTAGGCTTAATACATGTCAACAGTAGTCATTTGGGTATCAGATCTAGAGAAGTCAGTTAACTTCTACTCAGCTCTATTTGAAGATAACTCTCCATATCGTTCACCAGAGTTTGCAAGTGTTCAAGGGCTAGGCAACGAAGTTCTTATTCACCTACTTCCTGAGCAGTACAGATCAGAGCCAACTCTTGGTGAAGATAACCCAATCAAGCCAGTCTTTGATGTTCAAAGCATCGATAAGGCAAGACTTGCTGCCGGAAGAACTGGCGGCAAGATCAAGAGCGAAGTTATGGAACACAACAACTGGACCTATGCCGACGGCAATGACCCTGATGGAAACGTCATCCAGGTTCGCGAAGGTCTTTAGTTCAAAAACTTTTAGATGTAAATCCTAGACACTAGGGCAAACGGGCAAGGAGATAAACAACCATGGAAATCGACTGGTCAATTGCCCAAGCCAACCTTACTTCTGTTGTGGCTCTCTGTTTCCTGTTGGGCTTCATAGCTTCAAGGCTGAAGAGCGACATAAGAATTCCTGAGCAGGTTTATCAGTTCATCTCTGTTTATTTACTTCTGGGTATTGGAATTAAAGGTGGTCACTCACTTAAAGGCGTGAGCTTAGAGAGTTTCCTGCCAGCAGCTTCTGTGACCTTGGCTCTTGGTGTACTCATTCCTGTGGTTGCCTTCTACGTATTAGGAACTGTAAAAGCTCTAACGGTTGAAGACAGGGGAGCATTCGCAGCTCACTATGGTTCAACTTCACTGGTTACATTTACTGCAGCCCTGTTGTATTTAGAAAACACTGGAATTCCAGTTGAAGGTTTTGCAACAGCTCTACTTACTCTTCTTGAGATCCCCGGCCTAATCGTTGGAATCTATCTTGGATCAAGAACAGCTAGTTCAAAAGTTAATTGGAAAGAAACTGCCGTAGAAGTTCTCTTCGGTAAGACAGTCTTACTTCTAACCGGTGGACTTCTATTGGGTGTTGTTACCAGCGAGAGTGGTTACCAAAGTGTTGTGCCATTCTTCGTCGAGACTCAGAGCGGACTACTTGCTCTATTCCTACTAAACCTTGGATACATCGCAGGTTCAAACTGGGAAGAGATCAAACACGTTGGGTTACCAGTATTTGCATTCGCTATTGCATTCCCGATATTTTCAGGATCACTAGGAGCACTCTTAGGAACTCTATGTGGTCTATCAGTTGGTGGAAGCACAATACTTGCTGTTCTAGCTGGAAGTTC
>CALFOB010000076.1 GCA_937919125.1 uncultured Micrococcales bacterium
CAGCAGGAGTTTTATCAGGTGGTGAGAGAAACCGTTTGAACCTAGCTTTGACTCTGAAGCAAGGTGGAAACCTGTTACTTCTTGATGAGCCAACTAACGACTTGGACGTTGAAACTCTTGGTTCTCTAGAAAATGCTTTGTTGGAGTTCCCTGGTTGTGCAGTTGTTATTACGCACGATAGATGGTTCCTAGACAGAGTTGCTTCACACATCCTTGCCTATGAAGGTACCGACGATAACCCTGACCAGTGGTACTGGTTCGAAGGTAACTTCGAAGGCTATGAAGAGAACAAGATTGCTCGCCTCGGGCCAGAAGCAGCTAAACCTCACCGTTCAACCTATAGAAGATTGACCAGAGACTAGTCCTTGTCTACCAGAGTAAGTTTTGTTTTACCAAGCAATGCAGATGTTGTTGATCTTGGTAAATATCTAGATAGAGCTAATCGAATGGACCCTAAGGGTGCGGTTCGACTTAGAGCCTATGGAGATGTCCTAACCGTCTATGTCGCACCTATCTTTAGCGGAGACTATGAAGAAGATGCTCCAATTGTTCTAGGCCTTAGAACTCTTCAGCTAGCTGAAGCAACTGAATTTGATTTAACTGTTTTGATTTCAGAACTACTAGCACGTGTGAACTCAGTTGCTAAAGGTGAAGTTCAAGAAGAACAGCTGAGCCTCTCTGATCGACTGCTCAACTTAGCTGGTAAGGGTCCCTCTAAAGAGAATCAGATCTATTTAGATTTCGAGACAGTAAATGTTTCTTGGAGTACTGAAACACCAACTAGAACTGGTTGGGAATTCGGTGGTGATATTCCTGAAGCTGAATTAACTGAGATTGCTCGTAAAGGTATTGCTGAAGTGTCAGAGACTCTTCCATCATCAGTTGGAGGCCCTATTGCAGCACGAGTTAGAAGTGAAATCTGGGGAAGAGCTTTTGACTATAAATTCCCACTTCCAATGGGATCTGCTTTTGTTGCAGCAGGATTAGGGTTTCTAACCGAGGGTGAAATAGTTCCTTGGTATGTTTCCGGTGACTGGGTGAGACTAAGTTCTGAGCACGGACACGTGCTAGCTAGATTTGCGAAAGACTACGTGCCTCAAAAGGCTTAGTCCTCCATTGTGTTGAGCATGGCTGTTGCTGCTCTATCCAGATATGCCCAGATTTGCGCGTGATGTAAAGCTGGAAGCTCTTGAGCCACTAGAGCAGCTTCCATGTGTGTAAGCCAAGCAGCTCTTGCTGCTGGGTTTATCTTGAATGGTTGATGTCTAAGGCGAAGGCGAGGATGTCCTCTTAGCTCTTGGTAAGTAGTTGGCCCGCCCCAATACTGTTCAAGAAAAAGCTGCAGTCGTTCTTGAGCAGGGCCTAGATCTTCTTCTGGATACATAGGCTTAAGAATCGGGTCTTGGGCTACGCCTTCATAAAACTTTGCACACAGTTTTCTAAAGAATTCTTTCCCGCCGACAAGCTCATAAATGTCACCTTCAACATTTGATCCTGTTTGGTGAGTGAGTCGAACAGTTTCGACTCTTTCTCTATCCACGAACTGCTCGTCAGACATTAGTTCTTGACGTTGACGTAGATTGCGTTTGAAGAAGGGGCTAACTTGATCTTTGCTTTATCAAATTCTGCTTTAACAGCCATGCGAAGTTTACGAGCGACTTCATCTTTGTCCTCAGGCTTCGTCTTTTGAACTAAACGAAGGACGATCTCATCACCTGAAATTGAATTGATGCCCCAGATCTCAGGCTCCCCAAGAGCTTTTCCATCAATGCTCTTAGCTGCTCTGATAAGCGCTTCTTGGGCCTTTGCAATGTTGGAGCTGTATTCGATAGCGACATCCAACACAGCGCGTGCCCAGCCCTGTGACTGGTTACCAACACGCATGATTTCACCATTACGAACAAACCAGAGAGTTCCTTCGAGATCTCTAACCTGGGTAACGCGAAGTCCAACGCTCTCAACAACACCGCTTGCTTGACCTAGGTCAACTGAATCGCCAACA
>CALFOB010000077.1 GCA_937919125.1 uncultured Micrococcales bacterium
TGAGTTCAGACGTGTGCTCTTCCGATCTAAGTGGTTGCTAAGAACAAACTCATTGAGGCTAACTACAACTCAGCAGCCAAAGAAATCGGTGAGGTCCTATTGCCTGACCAGCCTTGGAAGAGCAGCCTGGAGTATAGATCTGTTTTAGTTAGCGGACAGTACTTACCAGAGCAAAGTTTCTTGGTTAGAAACCGTCCAATGAATGCATATCCTGGCTTCCTGCAGCTTGTAGCGTTCCAAAAAAATTCGGGAAGTGTGATCTGGGTTGAGCGTGGATGGCTTCCTACTGGAAGTATTTCTGACACACCGGATGACATCCCGCAGGTAGATGCAAGGGTGAGAACACTTCAGCTCAGATTGCGTCCTGCGGAACCTGAACTAGATCGAACAGCTCCTGCTGGCCAATTATCAAGCATTTACTTAGGTGAGATTAGTTCGAAAGTCGAAGGTGACGTCTACACACAGGCTTATGGTCGATTAGTTTCAGAATCTCCGGCCCTACCTACAGGTGAAAAAATTGCGAAGCCCTCACTAAGTGAAGGTAATCACCTTAGCTATGCACTGCAATGGATTCTCTTCGGATTGATGGCCATCGGTGCAGTTCTATGGACTCTTTCTCAAGAGCGTCGCAGAAAAGCTGGTTTACCACCAAGAAAACTTCGTATCCTCAACAGAGACAAAGATGCAGAAATAGAAGACCAGTTACTCGAGCAGTAACTATTTCTTCACTGCACGAAGTGCAACTATTCCGAATCCAACCTTGTTGACCACATCCGCTACTACGTAGATGATCGCTGCTAAGCAAACAGCTACCTCAATTGTCTTAGCGTCTGATCCTGTAATCTCAAGGAACTCTTGCACAGCCGTTCCGATTGGATAAATCATCCAACCAAACACCACAAATTTCTTCATGTTTTCAATTGACTGCTTCAATGAAGCTGAACCCTTGCCTGGCTTGATGTTCCAAACTGTGTATGCGATGTATACCCATGCAAGTGAAGAGATGATGAAATTCACGTAGTTTCCAACTGACCCTGGTTCACCCATTTCACCGAAGTAGCCAGTGATGATCATTACGAGGTCAGCAAGAACTAAACGGTAAGCAGTTCCCTTTGGTGCTCCTGCTAGAGATGCAATGATTCCAAACTCTAGAAGAAGAAGTGGTGTAGTTAGAAACCAGTCAATGTATCTAAGCGGCATAGTTGATTGAATCGCTGCGACATCAGTTTGACCTGGAAACGAAACAACGTCTTTCATCTGCCAATACAAGATGGCAGCTATGAAAGTAATGAGAGCTGCATAAGTTGCAGTTGATTTATGTTCTGGTTTTAGCTCTGATCGTTCAAGAACGAAGTAGAGCGTACCTGCCGCCATTGATACGAAGCCGAGCATGAATAGTGCTTGAGTCACAGCTATGAGATTCATTTCTGATCCTTTCCAGTTACCTAAGGAAAACCCTATTGGGAACTCTAGGAAAATCGGTTTAGGACAGAACGATTAGGTCTCGATACCCGTCGTTCCAAAGGTCTTCCTGTCCATCAGGCATTACCAGAACACGTTCAGGATTTAGTGCGTCAACTGCGCCAACGTCGTGAGATACAAGCACCACTGCCCCAGTGAATGAAGCAAGAGCCTTCAGAATCTCTTCACGGCTGGCTGGGTCTAGGTTGTTCGTTGGTTCGTCCAATAGCAACACGTTCGCTCTAGATACAACAAGTGCAGCAAGGGCTAGTCGGGTCTTCTCGCCACCACTAAGAACAGCTGCTGGCTTATCAACATCATCCCCAGAAAAAAGAAATGATCCTAGAACTTTTCTGGCATCGGTGTCGTTAAGTTCAGGGGCAGAGTTCTGCATGTTCTGAAGGACAGTTTTAGTTACGTCTAGTGTTTCGTGCTCCTGAGCGTAGTAGCCAATCTTTAGTCCATGTCCGGCGTCAATCTTTCCAGTGTCCGGAGACTCAACGGCTCCTAGGATTCTAAGCAGTGTTGTTTTACCAGCACCGTTCAAACCGATGATGACAACTCTCGAACCTCGGTCAATAGCCAAGTCGACAGCTGTGAAGATTTCTAAAGAGCCATAACTCTTACTTAGGTTGTGCCCGAACAGTGGTGTCTTTCCACATGCCTGAGGCTCAGGGAATCTAATGTTTGCCACGCGATCTTTCTCACGAACATCATCAAGTGAACTAAGAAGTTTTTCTGCTCTCTTGTTCATCTGATGAGCAGCGCTAGCCTTAGAGGCTTTCGCACCAAACTTTGCAGCCTGCAATTGAAGAACAGAAGCTTTCTTCTCAGCGATAGCTCGATCACGCTTTCTGCGTTCTTCATCTGCTTCACGCTGTTTTAGGTAAGCACGCCAACCCATGTTGTAGATGTCAATAACTCCACGGTTAGCGTCAAGGTAGAACACTCGGTTAACGGTTTCTTCAACGATTTCGATATCGTGACTGATGACGATTAGCCCACCCTGGTAGCTCTTTAGAAATTCACGAAGCCAGATGATACTGTCAGCGTCCAAGTGGTTTGTTGGCTCGTCAAGAATCATCGTTGTTGCATCAGAGAACAAAATTCGAGCCAACTCAATTCGTCTTCGTTGACCACCAGAAAGAGTTCCAATTGGTTGGCTCAAAACATTTGGCTTCAGTCCGAGATTGCTGGCAATGGCTGCTGCCTCAGCCTCGGCAGCGTATCCTCCATTGGCCTGGAACTCATTTTCGAGTCTTTCGTAACGCTCCATAGCCTTGTCATAGACGGCTTCGTCGACTGAACCCATTTGCTCGCGTGTTGCTTCAAGCTTCTTCAGAATGGTCCCAAGGCCCCTTGCATTAAGGATTCGATCGCTTGCTAACTCTTCAAGATCTCCGGTTCTAGGGTCCTGAGGAAGGTAGCCGATCTCCCCAACACGCTCAACGGAGCCGTTGCTAGGCTGTAAATCGCCAGCAATAACCTTCGTAAGTGTGGTCTTTCCAGCTCCGTTGCGGCCAACAAGACCAACCTTGTCCCCTTTGGATACTTGGAAATTTACCCCAGACATCAAGACTCTCGCACCAATAGTTATCTCAAGTTCACGCACGTTAATCATGACGGAACTCCAATTGGTGTTTGATTTGAATGGAAGCCAGAATTGGCTTCATGTACTACCCTACAATTAAGAAAACCAATCAGGCACGAAAGGCCACCAAGTGAGCATTGCACAAACTAGAAACGTAACCTTTATCGACACCGTCATTTCTCGTTCAAGAGTTTCTGACGTAGCCCTAGTTTCAGCAGGTGTTTTAGTCACAGCTCTTGCAGCTCAGGTATCGATTCCTGCTCTCCCAGTGCCATTTACTCTTCAGACCCTAGCTGTTCTTCTTATTGGTGCGACCTACGGAGCAGCTCGTGGAGCTATCACAATGGGTCTTTACGCTCTCGTTGGTGTTCTAGGTGCACCTGTATTTGCTGAAGGCAACAGCGGTCTTGCTGTTCTTTTTAGTGCCAGAGGCGGATTTATTCTCGGGTTCATCTTCGCTGCAGCATTAATTGGCCGCATGGCTGAACTTAAGTGGAGCTCAAACTTTCTAAAGATGGCGACTAGCTACATTCTTGGTTCGATTGCTATTTATGCAATCGGTATTCCAGTTCTAGCAATGGTTGCATTCTCCTCAGATCTAATTGCGGCAACAGTTGCAATGTCACCATTCTTCATCTGGGATGCAGTCAAGGCAGTTATTGCTGGAGCACTTCTTCCATCTGCCTGGGCATTGGTTAAATCAATCAAGAAATAACTAGATCGCGAAACCAATCGCGCGCA
Organism: uncultured Micrococcales bacterium; assembly: GCA_937919125.1. Taxonomy (GTDB): domain Bacteria; phylum Actinomycetota; class Actinomycetes; order Actinomycetales; family Microbacteriaceae; genus Rhodoluna. Next base: position 3,794 of record CALFOB010000077.1, read on the forward strand.
TCTGCTCTTTGCCATCATCAGTTATTAGTTCTGGACCCCAGGGTGGCATCCAGACCCAGTTGATTCGAAATGCCTCAACAACTCCGTCAAGTGCCTCTGCAGTCTGCTCTTCGATTACGTCGGTCAACGGGCAGCCCGCTGATGTGAGCGTCATGTTGATCAAAAGGCTCTTGTCTTCTTCTGATTCGAACAGGTCATAGATGAGCCCGAGGTCATAAATGTTCACGCCGAGTTCAGGGTCGATGACCTCTTTCAGAGCCTCAACCACCTCGTCGTACTTTTGCGGTGCTAGTTCGTTTGGCATTTAGGCCTTCACGTAGCGGTCGTAACCTTCGGCTTCGAGACGCTCTGCTAGCTCTGGTCCGCCCTCTTCGGCAATCTTGCCGGCTACGAATACGTGCACGAAG
>CALFOB010000078.1 GCA_937919125.1 uncultured Micrococcales bacterium
GTTGACGCTGTCCACGACCGATAGGAATCATCGCGTCAATCGCCTTGATACCTGTTTGTAGAGGTTCGTGAACTGACTTACGAGCCATAACACCAGGAGCCTGAAGCTCTAGAGCACGACGAGCAGCAGACTTGATCTCGCCCTTGCCATCGATTGGCTCACCTACTGGGTTTACAACGCGACCTAGGAAGTCATCGCCTACTGGAACAGAAAGAATCTCGCCTGTGCGCTCAACCTTCATGCCCTCAACGATGTGAGTGAACTCACCAAGGATGATCACACCGATCTCACGCTCGTCTAGGTTCTGAGCTAGACCCAAGGTGCCGTCTTCGAACTTTAGAAGTTCGTTAGCCATCACACTAGGCAAGCCTTCAACGTGAGCAATACCGTCACCGGCATCGATTACGTGACCAATCTCGGTACGGCTAGCCTGAGCTGGCTCGTAAGACTTAGCAAAGTCCTTCAGCGCGTCGCGAATCTCATTCGGACTGATGCTTAGATCTGCCATCTTGTTCCTCTACTTCTGAAGCGTTAGCTTCGGTTGATGCTGCTGGAGGCCTTTACCAACTGCAGCTTTAGGTTTTGCAGACGGGTGCTTACGCTTCCGTCGATTATTTCACCAGCAATTTGAACTACCATTCCACCGATAATCGAAGGATCAATTTCGATGTTCAGGCTAATTTGCTGACCATAAGTACCAGCCAGAGTTGAACGTAAACGCTCAATTTGGCTTTGTTCTAGTTCTTTAGAAACTGTGACTTTTGCAACTAGTGAATCACCGTATGCGGCAACCTGCTTAGCAAACTGGTCAATCACGATAGCAACTCGACGACCACGTGCTGAACCAACAGCCTGGTTGACTAGAGCCAAAGTAACTGCGTTTGCCTTTGAGCCAATAAGTGCCTTCACCAAAGCAAGCTTTGTGTCATTAGGAGCACTCTTGTTGCTAAGTGCGAACTGTAGGTCTCTGTCGCTTGCAACAATCTGCTGGAAGCTGAAGAGTTCGCTCTGCACATCAGCCAAGACGTTAGTCTTTGAGGCTGTTGCCGCAGCAGCGTGAACACCCAACTGCTCAAGAACAATGACTAGGTCCATGCTTCTAGAGAATCTAAGAGCACAAACTTTCTTCACAAACTCGATTGTGTTTGCGTTGACCTTTGTGTTGAATACGCGCTCGATGAGTGCGTTCTTTGCATCGCTCGCAGTGGAAGTATCTGAGAGGATGCCACGCAACTGGGTACTACCCGAGATTGCATCGGCAACTACAAAGAGGTCAGTCGCAAATGCCAAGTCTGACCCAAGGTACGCAGATGCATCTGCTTTAGCTTGAGCTAGTGCTTGACGAGTTGAGGAGGCCATTAGTTCTTCTTGCTGTCTTTCTCTAGATCTGCCAGGAAGCCTGAGACGATGCTCGAAGCGTTCTTGTCTTCTTTGAGGTTCTGAGCTACTACAGATGAAGCTAGGTCAAGAGCTAGTGCTCCAACCTCAGCACGCAATGAAATGATTGCGGACTGACGTTCTGCTTCGATCTGCTTCTTAGCTGTCTCTGTCATACGAGCTGCTTCTAGCGAAGCCTGCTCCTTCAGTTCAGCAAGAATTGCTGCACCCTCGGCTCTCGCAGATTCACGAATCTGTGCTGCTTCGGCACGTGCCTCAGCCTGCTCAGCTTCAATGTTTGCAGTCTTTGCCGCAGCTTCAGCCTGAGCCTTCTCTGCTTGAGCAAGACGACCTTCGATCGCCTCAGTTCTTGCATCGATGTTCTTTTTGAAGTTTGGCAAAACCTTTAGCCAGAAGAAGACCAACAGAATCGCGAAAACAACTGCAGACCAAACGATGTCAGCTACCGCAGGTATGAGTGGGTTAGCTGACGCCGAAGTTGGCATCAATAATTCGTGAATTCCAATAGTCATTTATGAAACCTTAGACTGCGAAGATGAATGGGGTTGCAAGACCGATAAGAGCCAATGCTTCGGTAAACGCGATACCTAGCCACATTGTTACCTGAAGTCTTGCTGCAAGTTCTGGTTGACGAGCAATTGACTCAATAGTCTTTGAAACTACTAGTCCTACACCGATACCAGGACCAATCGCTGCAAGGCCGTAGCCAAGAACTCCGAGGTTACCTACGACCTGTGAGGTCTGAACTGCTGTTTCTGCTGCAATCTGAATAATCTGCACTTTGTTTTCCTTCCATGGTTTGGACTAACGGTTTGTTAGCCCAGTTTTGTTCCTAGTGTTCATCTGCTAACGACAGCTGAATGTAAACAGTTGTCAACAGTGTGAATACGTACGCCTGCAAGAATGCCACCAAGATCTCAAAGAGAGTGAAGACAAACCCGAAGGTAAATGTTCCTACTCCGAAGATCTTGAAGAATCCATCGGAGTATAAGAAAAAGTAATGTGTTGCGGTGAAACAGAGAACCAAAAGCAGGTGTCCTGCGATCATGTTCATCATCAAACGAAGAGCCAAAGTGACTGGACGAAGGATGAAAGTTGAGAGGAACTCGATAGGAGTTACCAACACGTAGAAAGCTTTTGGCACACCAGCTGGGAATAGAGAGTTCTTGAAGAACTTCACTCCATGAGCCTTTACACCTGCATAGATGAAGGTCACGTAGGCAACTCCAGCCAAAAGCATTGGCAGACCAATAACCGAGGTTCCCGCGATGTTTAGACCAGGAATAATACCTGTGATGTTCATACCCAGAACAATGAAGAAGATTGTGGTTAGAAGAGGTAGGAATCTATCTCCGTCTTTTTCACCAAGCTGCTCGTGAGCAATTGACTTTCTAACGAAGTTTAGAGAAATCTCACCCATCATCTGGAATCTGCCAGGTACAAACTGACCTGTAGCAGTGCTCTTGCGGAACTTTCCAGCCCAAAGAGTGAATACAACTAGAAGAAGAGTCATAACCAAAAGACGAATCAACATGATTCTGTTGATCTCAAATGGGGTTCCTGCAAACGCGATTACCTGAGGGTAAAACTCTTGAATGGTTGGCGCCTCAAAGTCGCCTTCACCCGCGGTGAAAGGTCTAAATCCTGCGCTAAGCAGTGACAACTTTTGACTGAACAGCTTTGACTCCTGTTTCGGGGCAGGCTAGGCCTAACCTTGCGGCGATTTACAGTGGGTACCGCTTCTGCTGGAGCAAGCGATACTCAAATCGTACCAGCATCTGAAGACTCAAAAACCGGTTATTGAGCCAAATTTTCAGCAAATTTAATGGATTAGACCGAAGGAGCAAGTCTGGCCTTGGTGACCACCAAAGTGTCCAGAACCAAGCCACCGATTACTGCTGCAACAACCACAAAGAAGACCACTGGTCTGGCACTCAAAGTTAGCCATTCGGCTCTATTCAGGAAGCTAAATAGCACTAAGAATAGAAGTACTTTGACTAGCCATCCGCCCAGCACTACCCCTAGGAATCCACCTAGGTTCAACTTTGATCCCAGAAGCAAGCTAAGAACAGTAAGAGCGGTGAAGGCAAATGCTGCCGCTCCCCCAGCCAATGCCGCCAGAAGACCTGAGGTTCCAGCCACTAGAAAGCCGATGACTGAGCCAAGGATTGTTATTCCAACAACAAGTAATGAACCTAGCTTCAACACTCTGGTCATTACGGACTTTAGATCATCAAACATTGGCTGGTTTCTTTCTTGACTGGGATCTGGTTATGGCTGGCCATAACGTATACAAAAGTGAAAGTGAGATTGAAGAAACTGCAAAGGTAACTACCCAGATGAAATCGGTTAGGAATAGCAGTAGACAGCTAACTGATACCGATGCGCTCCAGAAGTAGAACACCAGCACAGAGCCGACATGACCATGCCCAAAGTCTTGAAGCTTGTGGTGAAGGTGTAGGCGGTCAGCCGCAAAAGGAGACTTTCCAGCCGCCAATCGTCTTACCACTGCCAGGGCAAAGTCAAGTAGCGGCAACAGCAAGATTGAAATAGGCAGAATCAGAGGCAAAATAGCTGGGACTAAGTCATCGCGCTTCAATGATGCTGGGTCAATCTGCCCAGTTACTGTCAATGCAGAGGTAGTCATCAGAAGTCCCAGTAGTAGAGCTCCACCATCACCCATAAAGATCTTCGCTGTGTGCCAGTTGTGAGGCAGGAAGCCAACACACATACCAATCACAATGGCTGAAATAACAGTTGCCAAGTTGAAGTAGTTAGTCGGTGAGATCTGTTGAGCCAACA
>CALFOB010000079.1 GCA_937919125.1 uncultured Micrococcales bacterium
TATTGACCGTATTTGAAGCCGAATACCAACGCGGGCTCGTGGCATACTTGCTGTATGAGCCAGCAGAAATCAGAAGAAAACCCAGGGATTATTGCTCCAAGATCTCTTGCCTTAGTCCTAATAATCTTTGGAATCATCGGCTGGATTGGAGCTTTTGCTCTAACTATTGAACGTATTCACGTGGCTAGCGACCCAGGTGCAACTCTCGCCTGTGATCTAAACATCTTTATTTCCTGTAAAACAGTCATGTTGACCTGGCAGGCAAAACTTCTAGGTTTCCCTAACTCACTTATTGGTATTGCTGCTTTCATGGCACCAATCATCGTTGGTTTCGCAATTCTTGCTAAGGCTCAGTTTGCTAAATGGTTCTGGAGACTATTCCTTCTAGGAAACTTCTTTGGATTCTTATTTGTTCTATGGCTATTCAGCCAGAGCCTTCTAGTCATAAACGTTCTATGCCCTTACTGCATGGTTGCTTGGACTGGAATGATTCCTATCTTTGTTTCACTCTTCCTATTTAGTGCAAGAGAAGACATCATTCCGATGCCAATTAGAACAACACCGTTCTGGGACGCCGCTTTTGCTAAAGCTTGGATTTGGGTCATTGCAACATTCCTAATCATCATCATCTCTATCGTCATCAGATTCTGGACTCGCTGGATTCCAATGTTTACTCAGCTTGGTTGGATCTAAAAAAAGTTAAAGCTTTGATGGGATGTCCTTTAGGACATCCCATCAGTTTTTAAGCCTGTTTGAAATTAGAACCAGAGAGCAAGTTCTCTAGTTGCTGATTCAACTGAATCAGAACCGTGCACCAGGTTCTGCTGAACCTTTAGACCCCAGTCGCGACCAAGGTCTCCTCTGATGGTTCCAGGTAGTGCCACAGTTGGATCAGTTGCTCCTGCAAGTGCTCTAAAGCCTTCAATGACTCTGTTGCCTTCAACTCTTAGCGCTACAACATCACCTGATGCCATGAACTCAACCAGTGGCTCATAGAAAGGCTTACCTTCGTGCTCGGCATAGTGCTGAGCAAGAAGCTCTCTAGAAGGAGTTAGCTTCTTCACATCAACAATGACGTAGCCCTTTGTTTCAATTCTTCTGATGATTTCACCAATTAGGTTTCTCTTCACACCATCTGGTTTTACTAATACAAGAGTCTGTTCAGTCATTATTTGTTGTCCTTATCGGTTTCTATTTTGAAAACATTTTCGCCAGCTCTGTTCTTCTTAGCTAGATCGATTGTGTAGCCAGCAATCATTGCCCAACCCCAGAAGCCAACGAAGATGATTGAGATTAGAAGCATCCATGGCACAAAGAATGAAACAACTAGAAGAACTAGCTGCAGAGCCCAACCAAACCAGTAAGAACCCTTCTTACCTAAATAGCCAGGAGTAAGAATCAGAATTGCTGAAAGTGAAAGACCGATAGCCCAAACAGTAGGGCCATCAGCAACCTTTAGGCCGAATGCGGCAAGTGTTCCGAAGAACACCACAAAAGATTCAAAGGCTAGAACCATCGAACCTAGAGTTCTTCTAACTGAACGATTAGACATCTGAATCCTCCTGAATTTGACGGAACTTGAGCACGTCCCCAATCAAAGATACCGTTCCTGTGACAACAATCGTTGAATTAGGTGTTGGTGGTAGCTTCACTTCAGCAAGTGAGAGAGCTTCTCTGAAATCTTCTTCAACAGTTACTCGATCATCACCAAATACTTTTCTAGCGATAGTTGCAAGTTCATCAGTGCTACTTGCTCTCACACTTGTGCTCTTGGTGATAATAATCTCTGCCATCACCTTCTCTAGCTCAGTAAGAATGCCTTCAGCATCTTTCTCACCAAGGATAGAAACAACTCCAACTACGTGAGGCAGACCAAAAGAATCAGTCAAAGCAGATGCTAGAGAGAACGCACCATGAGGGTTATGTGCTGCATCCAAGATGATTCTTGGTGACTTGCTAACTACCTGCAGTCTTCCAGGAGAAGAAACATCAGCAAGAGCAGGTCTCAAGATTAGATCTGAAATAGGAGCAGTTGCTCCCCCAATGAACTCTTCAACTGCTGCAATGGCAACAGCTGCGTTAGCGGCTTGGTAGGCACCGTGCAATGGGATGAATAAGTTTTGGTAAGTTCCAGCAAGTCCTTCAACTGAGAAGGTAATGCCAGCTTCTGACTCGATGTATTCGGTAACTGTGAAATCTTGTCCCAAGATTCTGAAGGTATCGCCAATCTCTGAAGAAACCTTCTCTAGAACATCTAGGGCTTCTTGAGGCTGCACTGCTGAAACTACAGCAGCGCCTGATTTGATGATTCCTGATTTAGTTTCAGCAATCTCAGTGATTGTTTCACCAAGACGCTCTTGGTGATCTAAATCAATTGGTGTGAATACTGCAACATCACCATCAGCAACGTTTGTTGAATCCCATGCTCCACCCATACCAACTTCTAGAACTAGAACATCGATAGGTGCATCGGCAAAAGCAGCAAAGGCTAGAACTGCTAGAGCTTCGAAGAAGGTAAGTCTTGACTCCCCTTGGTCTAGGAGTTCTTGGTCAACCATGTCTAGAACAGGTTCAATGTCCTTGAACACTTCATAGAGAATCTCGTTGTCAATTGGTTCACCATCTAAAGCAATGCGCTCATTTAGGTTGATTAGGTGGGGGCTTGTGAACCTACCGGTTCTAAGGCCATGTTCTCTAAGAATTCTTTCGATGATTCGAGAGGTGCTGGTCTTACCGTTTGTTCCGGTTACGTGAACAACTCGATAAGACTTTTGTGGATCTCCTAGAAGTTCTACTGCTCTCCTGGTTGGTTCAAGACGTGGTCTTAGTTTGTGCTCAGGAATTCGAGCCATAAGAGATTGTTCAATCTCCTGAATCTTCTTTAGAGCATCTGAGCTTGAACTCATATCTTCTTCACCAAGATACCGATGGGTAGATCTTCACCTACGGTTACGCCTTCACCTTCAACATCTCCAAGAGTTGTTTCTAGTTCAAGAGTCAAAGTTTCAGACTTCACAAGTTCCTCATGAGCAGCAATCGCATCTAGAACATCCTGAACGCTAGTAACAACTAGCTTGATGCGGTCGCTGACATCTAGGTCAGCATCCTTACGTGCTTGCTGAACTGCTCTAATGACGTCTCTAGCAATACCTTCAACTTCAAGTTCTTTAGTAACTCTTGAATCAAGAAGAACGAAACCACCTGAAGGCAGGATACCGATTAGATTTACTGACTCTGCAGCATCACTAAGGTCAGCAACCAGATCAATCTCGTATTCACCTTCGATTAGCTCAATGCTGCCACAGATAACCTTGTCGCCATCTTGTGACCAGTCTCCTGACTTAGATGCACCGATAACCTGCTGAACCTGCTTACCAACACGTGGTCCAAGAGCTCTGGAGTTAACTGTCAGTCTCTTGATAACACCAAACTCGGTTGTTGAATCGAGGGACAGTTCAACTAGATCAATTGACTTAACGTTTAGTTCTTCAGCGATGATGTCAACAAATTCAGATAGGTCATCAGCATTCTTAGTAACCACAGTCAACTTAGCTAGTGGTAAACGAACTCTTAGTCCGTTTACTTTTCTAAGACCATTAGCAACAGATGAAACAACTCTCACCTGGTCCATAGCTGTCATTAACTTGTCATCAGCCTTTAGTGCTTCATGATCAGGCCACTCGGTCAAGTGAACAGATCTCATACCGGTTAGACCTTGGAATACTTCTTCAGCAATTAGCGGAAGCATAGGAGCTGCAACTCTGGTCATGATTTCAAGCACTGAATACAAAGTGTTGAAGGCTTGTGGATCGCCATCCCAGAATCTCGCTCTTGAGCGTCTTACATACCAGTTGGTTAGAACATCAGCGAAGTCTCTAAGCTTCGCTGCAGCACCAAAGGTGTCAAAGCCATTTAGATCTGCCGAAACTCCAGCAACCATCTCTCTTGTCTTTGCTACAAGGTATCTATCTAGAACGTCTTCGCTAGAAAGATCGAACTTGGCCTCATAGCCTGCAGCGTTGGCGTAAAGGGTGAAGAAGTAATAGGTGTTCCATAGTGGCAATAGAACCTGTCTGGTTCCTTCTCTAATGCCTTGTTCTGTTACAGACATAGTTCCACCGCGAAGAATTGGGCTTGACAGCAGGAACCAACGCATCGCATCTGAACCATCACGATCAAATACTTCATTCACATCTGGGTAGTTGC
>CALFOB010000080.1 GCA_937919125.1 uncultured Micrococcales bacterium
CGAACAGTCGGTGTTGAATACATGCACATCCACAACCCAGCAGAACGTAAATGGATGCAGGATCACCTCGAAGTTCCTTACGTAAAGCCATCTCGTGAAGCTCAACTTCGTATCCTTGAAAAACTAAACGAAGCAGAAGCATTCGAAACCTTCCTACAAACCAAGTTCGTAGGACAGAAGCGCTTCAGCCTTGAAGGTGGAGAATCTACTATTGCTGCTCTTGATGCAATCTTGCAGGCAGCGGCAGATCACCAGCTTGATGAAGTTGCTATTGGTATGGCCCACAGAGGTCGTCTAAATGTTCTTACCAACATCGCTGGTAAGACCTATGGCCAAGTCTTCAGAGAGTTCGAAGGCAACACTGACGTGAAGACAGTTCAAGGCTCAGGAGATGTGAAGTATCACCTAGGTACATCAGGTGTATTCACAAGTGCAACAGGTAGCACCACCAAGGTCTACCTGGCTGCTAACCCTTCTCACCTAGAAGCAGTAAACCCAGTTCTTGAAGGTATTGTTCGAGCAAAGCTTGATCGAATCAACAAGTCTCCTGAAGAGAACCCAGTACTTCCAATCCTTATTCACGGTGATGCTGCATTCGCAGGACAAGGTGTTGTTCCAGAAACCCTAAACATGATGAACCTTAGAGGTTACAGAACTGGTGGGACAATCCACATCGTGATTAACAACCAGGTTGGTTTCACTACCCCACCTAACATGTCTCGTTCAACTGTGTATGCAACAGACATTGCTAAGGGAATTCAGGTTCCAATCTTCCACGTAAATGGAGATGACCCAGAGGCAGTATTCAGAGTTGCTCAGCTAGCTTTTGATTACCGTCAGACCTTCGGTAAGGATGCGGTTATTGACCTCGTTTGTTACCGTCGTCGTGGACACAACGAAGGTGATGACCCTTCAATGACTCAGCCACTTATGTATAACTTGATTGAAGCAAAGCGTTCAGTTAGAACTCTGTACCTAGAGTCTCTAGTTGGTCGTGGAGACATCACTCGTGAAGAGTTCGAGCAATCAAATGCTGATCTTCAAGCGAAGCTTGAAAAAGCATTCACTGATGTTCACGAAGCTATGGCTCAGCCAATTGAACTTGTTTCAAGACCTCAGGGTATTGGTACTACCGCTAGCGATAACCCAGAGATCAACCACGAGACAAAGATCGCTAGAGACGTAGTTGAACTAATTGGTGCTGCTCACAGCAACATTCCACCAGCATTCAATGTTCACCCTAAACTTCAGCAGCTTCTTGCTAAGCGAGTTGAAATGTCTAGAGAAGGTGGCATTGACTGGGGCTTCGGAGAACTACTTGCCCTTGGTTCCTTGCTTGTTGAAGGTGTGAACGTTCGTATGTCTGGTCAAGACACTAGACGTGGAACTTTCGTTCAGCGTCACGCTGTCTTCCACGATCGTGAGAATGGTCAAGAGTGGATTCCACTTAGAAACCTTTCAGAAGCACAATCTAAGTTCTACATCTACGATTCACTATTGAGCGAATACGCTGCAATGGGATTCGAATATGGATACTCCGTAGAGCGTAAAGATGCCTTAGTTCTATGGGAAGCACAGTTCGGTGACTTTGCTAACGGTGCTCAGACCATCCTTGATGAGTTCATCTCTTCAGCAGAACAGAAGTGGGGTCAGCACTCTTCTCTAGTTCTACTTCTTCCTCACGGTTACGAAGGCCAGGGACCAGACCACTCTTCAGCTCGTATCGAAAGATACCTGCAGTTATGTGCTGAGAACAACATGACTGTTGCTCAACCTTCAACACCGGCTAACCACTTCCACCTTCTTCGTCGTCAGGCATATGCAAGACCTAGAAGACCACTAGTTGTGTTCACACCTAAGTCAATGCTTCGCCTAAAGGCAGCATCATCAAAGGTTGAAGACTTCACTACTGGTTCATTCCAGCCTGTGATTGATGATGAGCGCGGACTAAACAAGGCAAGCGTGAAGAGAGTTCTATTCTGTTCAGGCAAGATCTACTGGGATCTATTGGCAGAAGCTGAAAAGCGTAACGATCAGCACACCGCTATCGTTCGTGTTGAACAGCTTTACCCAACGCCGGTTGATGAAATCAAGGCTGTTTATGCTCAGTACCCAGGTGCAGAGTTGTTCTGGGTTCAGGACGAACCTGCTAACCAGGGTCCTTGGACATACATTGGTCTATTCCTGCCTAAGTACATGGGTGGACAGGTAGCACAGCTGGTTTCAAGACCAGCTAGTGCTTCGCCTGCAACCGGTTCAGCTAAGCGTCACGCTGTTGAACAAGCAGACCTAGTTGAGAGAGCGTTTAGCTAAAGATGGAAGAGCCACGTCGTAACATTCGAGTTGTCATCATTGGTGACGACATCGTTGGTGCAGGTGGCGACCCTAAGGGTTTGGGCTGGGTTGGCCGCGTGATTGCTAAAACTCAAAGCGACTATCCACGAATCGACTTCTATGTTCTATCTACGCCTGAGGTAAGTACTGCTCAGCTAAGCGAACAGTGGCTAGAAGAAGCCTCTAAGCGCTTTGCTCCAGATACCGATAACAGATTGATTGTTGCTTTGAACTCAAACGACATCAACGCTGGAATCACAATGTCTAGATCAAGACTGAACCTAGCTAACATCCTCGACACAGCAACAAGCAAAGGTGTTCAAAGCTTTGTCATCTCCCCTATTCCTAGTCGTAACCCTCAGCTGAACTACGACATTGAACATCTATCAGCAGGTTTCGAAGATGTTGCTTCTAGAAGAAGCTTGCCTTTTGTTGATGCCTACAGACCGCTAGTTGATCACCCAGGATTCAACGAAGAGATTAAGAACTCTCAGTTCGGATTACCGGGTCAACTAGGTCACGGTCTTATTGCTTGGCTAGTGCTAAACCAAGGTTGGTACAGCTGGTTAGATCTTCCAGAGCAAGAGATATAAGAAAAATCCCCGCCACTAGAGCGGGGATTTCTTCAAATCTCTGATTGCAACCTGTTTTGCATCTTGGAAGCAAAACTTGCTTGAGCATCCATCGATGAGCTACTAATCAAATTCGATATTTTACTTTCGATTGCGTATTCCCTTTTGCAGCCATCGCAACCATCAAGATGGTTTATGACCTGAGACTTTTCATTCTCTGGTAGATCATTTGCTAGGAATTCAAAAACCTTATCTAGTGTGTCTTTGCAATTGTTCTCTGACATCTTTTCCCTTTACTTTTTCTTATCTTCATCTAATCCGATCCCGTAGCTGGCAGCCATATCTTTCAATGCCTCGCTTAGCTTTTCACGGGAACGGGAAACTTTTGAACCAACAGTGTTCTGGCTAAGCCCTAACTCTTTGGCAATTTCAATGTTGCTAAGTTCAACAATGAACTTTAGGAAAGCAACTTCTCTGAACTCATCGCTTAGAGACTGGACAGCAGCTTCGATTTCTTCCAAACCGAATTGTTCCAGAACCAAAAGTTCCGGAGTATCGACATCATTAGCAAAGTCGAACTTGTCGAAGCCAAAGTCTTCTACACCTTCTTCATTGGTGTAGACGTACTGGATCTTTTCATCGATCTTTGACTGGGCGATACCTGCGTTGATTAGCAGGTTAGAGGCAATCTTGAACATCCAAGACTTTGGACCTTTACCCTGATCGGTAAATGAGCCCCAGGCATTGAACGCTTTGATTAGCGCCTCTTGGGCGATTTCTTCACCGCGGTGTAGGTTTTGTGCTTTTGAGATACAGAAGCGGCGGATATCCTCAAAGTAAGGTCCAGCGGCAAGGTTGAATGAATCAAGCTTGGCTTGACCTTCATCTGTGGTTCCCATTTGGTCACTCATCGATTGTGAGTTTAGTAGTTGTGACATGTGTTTGCTGCTAATTCTGGCAGCTGAGCCATAAACATGGCGACGTGGTGCTTGCAGTGCTACGTTGTTTGTAATGTAAATAGGTACCATCCTTCGGGTTAGTTTGTTCGTCTTTGAACTGATTTGCTCCTCAGGCACCAATAAATCATGCCGTTAGAATAGGAAACACATGACGGACAACATTTATTCCCGCTCGGCTAAAAGTTCTTGGCTTGCCCCAACAATTCAACGTGCCATTTCTGGATCCGTCTCTTTGCCAGGCTCAAAATCCCTGACCAACCGCGAATTAGTGCTGTCTGCCCTTGCTTCATCACCCAGCCGCCTGATTAATCCCCTAGATTCAAGGGATTCCTCGCTGATGATTGAGTCCCTGATGCAGCTAGGGACCCAAATCACCGTCAGCGAAAGGAGTAACTCTGTAATAGTCGCACCTACCACTGACATTGAGGGGCGAGAGCCTCTGAAGGCCCGTATTGACTGCGGATTAGCCGGAACAGTGATGAGATTTGTGCCGCCCATGGCAGCCCTATTTGCTGGGGAAATCACCTTTGATGGCGATGAAGCAGCCCGAAGACGACCTATGAAGACCACTATCGAATCTCTGAGAGCTTTAGGCGTCTCAGTTGAAGATCAGGGCTCAGGATCTCTTCCTTTTACTATTGCTAGCTCAGGGGTTATCGAAGGTGGCTACCTAGAGATAGATGCGAGTGCCTCAAGCCAGTTCGTTTCAGGGCTCCTCTTAGCTGCTCCTAGATTTAGTAAGGGTCTATCACTTCGCCACGTTGGAAAAGACTTACCTAGCCTTCCTCACATTGAGATGACTCTTGAATGCCTGAGACAAAGAGGTGTCAAAGTCTCCCAGCCTGAAGAAACCCTATGGGTGGTTGAACCAGGACCGATTATCGGTGGGGATATAAACATTGAACCTGATCTATCTAATGCTGGACCTTTCTTAGCGTCAGCTCTAGTTCTTAGTGGATCAGTGAAGGTAAAGAACTGGCCTCAAACTACTACCCAGGTCGGTAAACACTTTGTTGAGATTCTTACCCAAATGGGAGCAGGTTTTGAAAGAGACGGAGATGACTTAGTCATCACCGGAACGGGAATAATCAAGGGAATAGATATTGATTTATCTATTGGTGGTGAACTAGCTCCGGTAATTATTGCTTTAGCTGTTCTAGCTGATGGTCCTTCAAGAATTACAGGTATTGCTCATCTAAGAGGCCACGAAACAGACCGTCTTGCTGCTTTGACTAATGAGATAAACAGCATTGGCGGAAATGCTAATGAACTTGAAGACGGTATCGCTATTGAACCAAGTGCTGAATTACATTCAGGCACTTGGAAGACGTATGAAGATCACCGAATGGCAACTGCTGGAGCAATCATTGGTCTTAGGGTTCCTGGCATAACTATTGAAGACATCAGTGTCGTGAGTAAGACCATGCCTGAGTTTGTTTCACTATGGAATGACTTGTTGGGAACTAACTCTTGAGTTGGTTATATGAGCCAGAACCTGGCCAGCACGATATCGATGAGAGTGATATCAGATTTAGACCAAACCCTAAAGGCAACAAACCAAGAACTAAGACAAGACCTACTTATAAAGATGCTCCTATCGGAATGGTTATCCAGGTTGATAAGGGCAGATACACAGTCATCGTTGATGAATCTAGAGAGATAACCGCAACCCTAGGTAAAGAGCTTAGAAAAGAAGGTGTTGCTGTTGGAGATCTCGTTGCCCTCGCTGGTGACACCTCAGACACCGTTGGAGCTCTATCTCGAATAGTTCGAGTGGAACCTAGAACATCTCTTCTCAGAAGAAGTGCTGACGATAGCGATCAGGTTGAGCGAGTAATGGTTGCTAACGCAACCCAGATGCTTATTGTGGTGGCTATTGCCAACCCTGAACCTAGAACCAGATTGATTGACAGATACCTGGCTGCTGCTTTTGATGCTGGTCTTAGACCTGCTCTATGTATCACAAAGGTGGACCTTGCTGACCCAACAGAGTTCCTGGCTAACTTCTCTGGATTATCAATTCCAGTAATTCTCAACAAACAAGAAAGTCCTTCTCTTAATGAACTAAATGATTTCTTAGCTAATGAGATCACAGTGGTTGTTGGACACAGTGGTGTTGGTAAATCTACTCTTGTGAATGCCGTCTCCCCTGGAGCTCTTCGCTCAACTGGTGGCGTAAACGCTGTTACCGGTAGAGGTAGACACACCAGCAGCTCGGTAAGAGCCATCAACCTCAACAGAGAAACTAACTCTTGGATAATTGACACCCCTGGGGTTAGATCTTTTGGGCTAGGTCATATCAAACTAGAGAATCTTCTAAAGAGCTTTGAAGACCTATGGGCTATTGCTGTTGATTGTCCTAGAGACTGCTCTCACCTAGCGGACTCCCCTGACTGCTTGCTTGATGAGGCAATTGCCAATGGCACAATACCTGAAGCAAGAGTTGATTCCCTTAGAAGACTCATGTCTTCTCTAGCCAACTCATCTAACGAGTAAGTTTTATACATGGACTTTAGTAAAGATTTAGCTCTCGCCCTTGAGATGGCAAATATCGCAGACAAGATCTCACTAGAACGTTTCTACGCTCAAGATTTAGTAGTCGAATCTAAACCAGACTCTTCCCCTGTTACAGATGCTGATAGAAGCGTTGAAGCAGCCCTAAAACTAGTTCTTCAAGAACAAAGACCAGATGATTCCCTTATTGGTGAAGAGTATGGAACTGTTGGTGAGAACTTGCATGGCAAGGGCAGTAGAACTTGGATTATTGACCCTATTGATGGCACAGCGAATTTCATGAGAGGTGTGCCAGTGTGGGCCACTTTGATAGCTCTAGCAGTTGATGGCAAACCAGTTTTGAGTGTTGTAAGTGCTCCAGCTATGGGTAGAAGATGGTGGGCTGCTCCAGGTGTTGGTGCACACACCAAACACATTGATGGCAGAGAAGTTCCAATTCACGTTTCTAAAATAAACAACCTTGAAAATGCTTCTCTCAGCTATAACAACCTAAAGCTATGGGATCAGGTAGGTCAGTTAGATCAACTCATAGAACTATCCAGAAAAATTTGGCGAACCAGAGCATTCGGAGACTTCTGGTCATACATGCTTTTAGCTGAAGGAACTCTCGAGATAACAGCAGAACATGATCTGAAGATCTATGACATTGCTGCTCTAGTACCTATCGTTGAACAAGCAGGTGGAACTATCTCTGATCTTGATGGCGACCTAACCACCCAAAGTTCAAGCGTTCTAGCAACTAACGGAATACTTCACAGAACAGTTGCTGAACACTTCAGACACCCAAACATCAAGAACTAGATTCCTGCTGCCTGACCGTCAACTCTGACATCGCTTCCCCAGGCTTGAGTTCCGTTATCAAGAATCTTTAGCAATTGAACAGCAGAGCCATGCCCATACTCAGGCAACAGCATCACATCATGCCCTTTAGCCTTCAGTTCATCAATAACTTCTGCAGAAACTCTTGATTCAATCTGAAGCTTGCCTGCTCCTGTTTCATAGTCAGATGAATCACCGAGTAAGTGTTGCCATCTAGCTGCTTCACAAGCTTCTTGAACACTCATACCCAAATCAATCAGGGCAACTATTAGCTGGAAGTTGGTCTGCACCTGGATGTTCGCTCCTGGAGTTCCGCCAACATAGGCAAGAGATCCATCAGGGTTAGTAACAGTCCATGCGTTAAGAGTGTGAGCTGGCCTCTTGCCAGGTTCAATCAGGTTAGGTGAGTTCTCATCCAAACTAAACCCAGTTGCTCTGTTGTTTAGAAGAACACCGGTTCCCTTAGGAACAAAAGCAGAACCAAAGCCATGGAACAGACTCTGAATCCACGACACAGCATTACCTTCAGCATCAGCCACGATGAAGTAGGTAGTGTCACTACCTTCCTTAGTGTCACCTTCAGGGCCGTTATAGGCATTATCTGGATTTATCTGCTTTCTTCTCATAGCAATGTGCTCTGGAGAAAGAATTCTTTGAGTATCTACTGGAACAAACTCAGGGTCAGCAATGATTTCATTGCGGTCCATGAAACCTATCTTCTTTGCCTCAACCATTAGATGAATACGCTCTGCTTCTGAGAGCTTAGATAGATCCTTATCTTCAACTAGGAGAAGTTCTTCTAGAAGAATCATTCCTTGGGTTGGTGGTGGTTGACCATGAACAGAGTAACCACGGTATTTAGCAGTAAGCGGTGCTTCAACTCTGGTTACGTGATTAGCAAGGTCCTCATGGTTGAACCAACCATCAGTTCCTGAAACAATCTTGTCTGCCACCTCACCCTTATAGAAACCATCTCTGCCATTTTGAGCAATTAGCTTCAAAGTGTTTGCTAGATCCTTCTGAATAACAACATCACCAATAGAAAGTGATGTGTCAATGCCCATGTCTGCAAAGAAGGTAACCTCAGGAAACAGTTTTAGTAGCCCTTGAATTCTTAAGACGAAATCTCTTGAAGCAGGAAACCCAAACTCTGCATATCTAATCGCGGGAGCAAGTATCTGTTCAATTGGCAAATTGCCATATTTCTCGTGAGCCGCAAACCAGGCTGCTACTGTGCCGGGCACAGTTGCAGATCTATAACCATGGTGATCAATCTTGTCTGTGAACTTATCTCTAGTTGCCGAGTGTCCTGCTTCTCCACTTCCATTGAAGGCTAGATTCTCTTTGGTCTTAGCGTGATGAGTAATTAGGAATGCATCTCCACCAAGTTGAGATGCACCAGGTTCAACTACTGAGATGACAGCACTTAGAGCAATACCTGCATCTATGAATGAACCACCCGCTCTAAGAATCTCCAGTGCTGCTGAGACAGCCAAAGGCTGGCTAGCAGCAGCTCCACCATTCCTTGAGTAAACAGATCGGAAGAGCACACGTCTGAACTCCAGTCACTAGCTTGTATCTCGTAT
>CALFOB010000081.1 GCA_937919125.1 uncultured Micrococcales bacterium
AGGATGCAATTGGTCGTACCTGGCAGATGTCTACTATTCAATTGGATTTCAATCTTCCTGAAAGATTCGATCTTGAATACACCGCTCCTGATGGGACTAAGAAGCGTCCTGTGATGATTCACAGAGCACTATTTGGATCTATTGAAAGATTCTTTGGAGTTCTAACCGAACACTACGCAGGACACTTCCCTCCATGGTTAGCTCCTGTTCAGGTTGTTGGAGTTCCTGTTGCTGATGAGTTCAGCCCATACCTACATGGCATTGCTTCTGAACTAAGAGCAGCTGGTGTTCGCATTCAGATCGATGACAGCGATGAGCGCATGCAGAAGAAGATTCGAAACCACACTTTGGCAAAGGTTCCATACATGCTGATTGCTGGTGCAGAAGATCAATCCCAAGGTGCAGTCTCATTCAGATTTAGAGATGGTTCACAGATCAATGGAATTCCAAGAGAAGAAGCAGTAGCTCGAATCTTGAAAGACATTGCTGAAAAGGTGCAGGTCTAGTGAACGAGGATATGGTTGGGGCAGAGGACGCTGCAACTCTTCAAGGTGTTTCTGATCCTTTCCAAAGACTTTGGACTCCACACCGTTTGGTCTACATTCAGTCCGGTACCCAGCCTCATGATGATGACTGTCCGTTCTGTATTGCACCTTCTCTAACGGATGAACAAGCGCTAATAGTTCATCGCGGAGTGAGCTGTTTCGTGCTCTTGAATCTTTACCCGTATAACTCAGGTCACCTTTTGGTTGTTCCTTACCGTCACATCCCTAACTACACGGAAGCCACTTCTGACGAGATCCTTGAATATGGGGAACTAACCCAAAAAGCTATGCGGGTTCTAAAGGCAGTAGGTGGGGCACATGGGTTCAACATTGGCATGAACCAGGGCGAAGTAGCCGGAGCGGGAATTGCCTCACATCTGCACCAGCACGTTGTACCTAGATGGCGCAACGACTCAAACTTCTTCCCAATTATTGCCCAAACTAAGGCTCTTCCTAAGCTCTTGGGGGACGTGAGAGTTGAAATAGCCAATGCTTGGCTAAACAATTCTTAACCTTGCCTTTGGGCCTTCTTTAGCCATTTAGAATAGTGGCATGACTGATAACTCAAACGAATCTAAATCAACCCCACTAGTAAAGCGCGGCCTTGCAGAAATGCTAAAGGGTGGCGTAATCATGGACGTGGTTACAGCAGATCAAGCGAAAATTGCAGAAGATGCAGGTGCTGTTGCTGTTATGGCCCTAGAGCGTGTTCCAGCAGACATCAGAGCACAGGGTGGAGTTGCTCGTATGAGCGATCCAGATCTAATCGACCAGATCATTTCAAGCGTTTCTATCCCAGTCATGGCTAAAGCAAGAATCGGTCACTTTGTTGAAGCTCAAATTCTTCAGTCACTAAAGGTTGACTACATCGATGAGTCAGAAGTTCTATCT
Organism: uncultured Micrococcales bacterium; assembly: GCA_937919125.1. GTDB lineage: Bacteria > Actinomycetota > Actinomycetes > Actinomycetales > Microbacteriaceae > Rhodoluna. The sequence continues at coordinate 1,437 of CALFOB010000081.1, forward strand.
CCAGCTGACTACGTGCACCACATTGATAAGTGGAACTTCGATGTTCCATTCGTTTGTGGAGCTACAAACCTAGGAGAAGCTCTTCGTCGCATCACTGAAGGAGCAGCGATGCTTCGTTCAAAGGGTGAAGCTGGTACTGGAGACGTTAGTGAAGCAATGAAGCACATCAGAACCATCCTTGGTGAAGTTCGTGCTCTTTCAGCAAAATCTGAAGACGAACTTTATGTTGCAGCTAAAGAATTGCAAGCTCCTCTAGAACTAGTTAGAGAAGTAGCTCGCACAGGAAAGCTTCCAGTTGTTCTATTTACCGCTGGTGGTATTGCAACTCCTGCTGACGCTGCTCTAATGATGCAGATGGGTGCTGATGGTGTCTTCGTTGGTTCTGGAATCTTCAAGTCTGGAAACCCTGCAGCAAGAGCTGAAGCAATCGTTAAGGCGACTACAAGTTTTGATGACCCAGATGTTCTAGCAAATGTTAGCCGCGGACTAGGTGAAGCGATGGTGGGAATCAACGTTGCTGATCTACCTGCTCCTCACCGGTTAGCTGACAGAGGCTGGTAGTTCTTGGGTCCAATAGGAGTTCTTGCCCTTCAGGGAGACTTCCGAGAGCATCTTCAAACATTTGAAGAGCTTGGCGTTCCAACAACTCGTGTAAGAAAACCAGCCGATCTAATTGGAATTTCTGGATTAGTTATTCCAGGTGGTGAGAGCACAGTCATCGACAAGTTGAGTTCCATCTATGAACTCAGGGATCCAATAATCACCCTCATTCAAAAGGGTCTTCCAGCATTTGGAACCTGTGCTGGATTGATTCTCTTGGCCGATCGAATCGTTGATGGAATCGAAGGTCAGAAGACTTTTGGAGGAATAGATATGACTGTTCGCAGAAATGCTTTTGGGCGGCAAGTAGATTCATTTGAATCAGATATTACGTTTAATGGAAGCGATCTCCATGC
>CALFOB010000082.1 GCA_937919125.1 uncultured Micrococcales bacterium
TGGAGTTCAGACGTGTGCTCTTCCGATCTGATTGTTGTGTAGCGCTCAGCAGCTGCTAGACCATGTCTAACTACTCTCTGAAGTAGTAGTGGATCCATGTTGCCACCAGAAAGAATTACAACAGTATTCCCTTTGAGTTTTAGCTTGCCAGCAAGAATAGCTGCAACACCAACAGCACCAGCAGGTTCAACTACCTGCTTAGCTCTTTCCAAGATAACCAAGATTGCTTTAGCAATCTCGTTTTCACTTACAGTGACAACCTTCTCGATGTTCTTCTTGATTAGCTCAAAAGGAACTCGTCCCGGCTTTGAAACAGCAATACCATCAGCAATAGTTGGGGTGATAGCAATTTCTGTTAGCTTTCCCTTTTTGAGTGATGTCACATAAGGAGCAGCATGCTCTGACTGAACACCGTAGATCTTTACTTTTCTACCATTCGCTTTAGCCTTTAGCTTTGCTGCAACAGCAACACCAGCTGCTAGTCCGCCACCACCGATAGCAACAACGATGTTGTCTACCTCTGATAGCTCATTCAAGATTTCAAGACCAACAGTTCCTTGACCTACGACAACATCGATGTGGTCAAAAGGTGGAATAAAGACTGCATGCTTCTTTTCTGCATATTCTTTAGCTGCTTTTAGGCAATCAGCAAAAGTGTCACCAGTTAGAACTACCTCTGCTCCATAACCACGGGTAGCTGAAACTTTAGGAAGTGATGCTCCTACTGGCATAAAGATCTTTGCTGAGATTCCTAGTTCTCTTGCTGCAAGAGCAACACCTTGAGCATGGTTACCAGCACTAGCTGCAACCACTCCACGCTTACGTTCTTGAGCAGTTAGCTTAGACATGCGGTTGAAAGCACCGCGAACCTTATAGGCACCAGTTCTTTGCAGGTTCTCTGCCTTTAGAAATACTTGGCTGCCTGAAATCTCTGTGAGGTAACTGTTTAGAAGTAGAGGAGTCTTCTTGGCAATGACAGCAACATTTAGTGCTGCAGCTTCAAAGTCTTCAAGAGTGGGGCTAACCACTGGAGTTTCGTTAGGCATTTGTTCTCTCTTACCTGTTTTATAAGAGTTTAGTCGCCCTAGGCTAATGGCTACCACAAGCCCGTAATCAAGTGAAACATGGCTTCTTGACTAGCAATAAAGTATTTAGAGGACAAAGGAACCAGATGGCCAACTCACTCTCAGCAAAGCAAGCAAAGCTATTGGCTTTGCATGCCTGTGGGCTTGATATTAGGCAGGATAAGACTGTCCTAGATGTCATTACCCGCTTTGGGATGTTGCAGATCGATAGTGTGAATGTCTTTGAGAGAGCCCACTACATGCCGCTATTTAGCCGGCTGGGCTCTTATGACAAGAAAGAGTTGGATTCCCTCACCGGAGGAAAGAATCCAACTCTGATTGAGTACTGGGCTCACCAGGCAAGCTTTATCAAGACAGAAGACTTTCCTCTATTTGACTGGCGTATGCAGTGGTATCGAGATAGAGCTAGCCTTGCCGGAAGCTTTGAGAAAGAGAATAAGAAACTCATTGCTTGGATCAAAGCTGAACTTCTCGCTAATGGCCCTATGACTTCTAGTCAGTTTGAACACGAAGAGAACAAGAGACAGGGTTCTTGGTGGGGTTGGAGCAATGTTAAGAGAGCTCTAGAGAGAATGATCTTCCAAGGAGAACTAATCGCTGCTGGAAGACAGAACTTCAGCAGAATATATGCTCTTCCTGAACAAGTCATCCCAGCCAAGATTCTCAACAAGAGCGTAGATCACATCAAAGCACAAGAACAACTTATATCTAATGCCTCAAGACTTATGGGAGTTGGCACAGTAAAAGATATTGCTAATGTCTACTGTCAAAACGCAAGTGAAGTAAAGCCAATCCTTGCATCTCTATTAGAGCAGGGAGTAATCCAAGAGGTTGCGGTTGAGAACTGGAAAGATAAAGCCTTTATTCATAAAGACTTTATCGATTTCAACTTCAAAGAGATAAAGCCATCACTTACTACCGTGCTCTCCCCTTTTGACCCACTTACCTGGCAAAGAGAAAGAGCACTTCGAATCTTTAACTTTGATTACCGTATTGAGATCTACACTCCTGAACCTAAGAGAATCTATGGCTACTACAGCTTGCCAACACTTCATAAAGACAACCTGGTAGCAAGAATAGATCTCAAGTCAGATAGACAAAACAAAACACTCTTAGTTCAATCAGCTTGGCATGAGAAATATCTAACCCCTAAAGAAGTTGAAACTTCAGCCAAAGCAATCTCAAAGCATTTAGTTGAGGTAAGAAAATGGCAGGGACTAGAAAGTATTGCAGCTAAGACAAAGGGAAACTTAGAACTTAGTTCCAATTTCCCCTAGACGTTCAATTCTCTTTTCTAGTGGTGGGTGGGTTGAGAATAGTCTCTGAGCAACTGATGGCTTCACTGGGTCATTGATGTACATGTGAGCCATCGACGATGCAGCTCTCTTCATTGGTTGACCATAATCTCTAAGTTTGGCTAGAGCACCTTGAAGACCTTCAGGGAATCGAGTTATCTCAGCTGCTGAAGCATCAGCTAGATATTCTCTTTGTCTTGAAACAGCCGCGCTGACGATTGGGCCTATTAGGGCAGCAACAATCCAGGCAATGACACCAAAGGCAATAAGGGCTAAAGCAATCGGGCCGCTGTCTTTGTTTCTTGAATGACTTGAATAGAAAGCCATTCTTAGGAAGAAGTCAGCCAAAATACCAACGGCACTTACTAAACCAAAGACCACTGTTGAAACTCTGATGTCGTAGTTCTTTACATGAGCCATCTCATGGGCCATTACGCCTTCAAGTTCATTATCATCCATGATGGCAAGTAGTCCTGTTGTTGCTGCGACCACTGCATGCTTAGGATCTCTTCCTGATGCAAAGGCATTAGGAGCGTCGTCCTTAATCAAATAAACCTTAGGCATCGGCATACCTTCGTTTATTGCAATGTTCTCCACAGTTCGCCAAAGCCTTGGGTTATCTGCTTTAGTGATTTGAACTGCACCTGAGGCAGCAACAGCGAATGCTCCAGCTGCGTAGTACTGAATAAGTGCATACAAGGCAACGAAGCCAATAATCATAAAGGCTGAGGAACCATAGCCGGTTGCATAACCGGCATAGGTTGCTAAGCCTCCAATGAGGAGAACAAAGAAAATGATTATGAAGACAGTGTTGCGCTTATTAGCAGCTATCGCTGAATACATTTAATAAAACTCCTAGGGAGATTTAGAACTTGACCTGAGGTGCGTTCTGGATAGCTGCTAGATCTGCAACTTCATAGAATGCACGCTCAACAAATCCAAGCCCCTTAGCAAAGAATGAGTTAGGCCATACCTGGATCTTGGTGTTTAGTTCACGAACTCCACCGTTATAGAAGCGACGAGAAGCCATGATCTTATCTTCGGTGTCAGATAGTTCTGCCTGAAGAGATAGGAAGTTCTGGCTTGCCTGAAGAACTGGATATGCTTCAGCAACTGCGAATAGAGACTTCATTGCAGACTGCAACATGTTCTCTGCTTCTGCTGCCTTGTGTGGATCAGCTAGTGCTTCACCTGAGATAGTTGCTGCTCTTGCCTTAGTTACGTTCTCAAAGACTTGAGCTTCGTGCTTGGCATAGCCCTTAACAGTCTCAATGAGGTTAGGAATTAGATCTGCTCTTCTCTTGAGCTGAACGGTGATATCGCTCCATGCTTCATCAACACGAATGTTTAGACGGACAAGTCCGTTTCGCATACTGACAAACCACAGGCCACCAATTACTACTACAGCCAATACAACCAACAGAGTTTCTACCATTACATCTCCTTGTTAGAACCGCACCTAGCGGCATTGGAATAAGCCTAAGGTTTGTAAGGGGTTATGGGCAGTAATCTCAGTAATCTCTAAGCGAACTAGGACGGTGCCCCCAGTGGGACTCGAACCCACACTGGGACGATTTTAAGTCGTCTGCCTCTGCCATTGGGCTATGGGGGCGCACCTATTTAGTTCTAATTAAGCCTTAGGGCGTGACGCCCAGGTTTCAAAAGCGGTGCGAGGGTTCTCAGTAGCAGCAATAGAGACGATGTCGCGCTTGAATACAAAGTTAGAAACCCAACCCATAATTACTCTGTGCTTACGCTCAAACATTGGCATAGCTAGACCGTGGTAAACACGGTGAGCACACCAAGCTAAGAAGCCCTTTAGAACAATCTTGCCTGACTGGAAGACACCGTTGTATAGACCAAGACCAGCAACTGCTCCTAGGTTCTTGTGCTTGTATTCCAAGATGCCTTCACCGCGAAGAGTAGAAACAATGTTCTTAGCAAGTAGCTTGCCCTGACGAACAGCGTGCTGAGCGTTAGGAACACAGAAACCACCAACGCCACCACCAGATAGATCTGGAACAGCTGAAACATCTCCCGCTGTCCATGCTCCATCAAGAGCTACGCCATCTTTGTTAACCTGAAGAGTTGGCAGAGCAAGGATTCTTCCTCTTTCATCTAGAGGTAGGTCAGTGTTCTTTACAAATGGAGATGCCATAACTCCAGCAGTCCATACGATTACATCACTCTCAAACTTCTCACCTGTAGAAAGTTCAATAACACCGTCAGCAGCTGAAACTAGCTGAGTGTTTAGGTGAACCTTTGCTCCACGACGATCTAGATCAGATAGCACCCATTCAGAGGTCTTCTGTGAAACCTCAGGCATGATTCTGCCCATAGCTTCGATTAGGTGGAAGTGAACATCAGCAAAGGTAAGACCTGGGTAGTAACGAATTAGGTAAGAAGCTAGGTTACGCATTTCAGCGAATACTTCGATACCAGCAAATCCTCCACCAACAACTACGAAGGTAAGCAATCTGTCACGTGCAGGACCTGCAGGCATGTTTACTGCCTTGTCAAAGTTGGTCAGGATGCGGTTACGGATCTCAACAGCTTCTTCAACGGTTTTTAGACCAATTGCGTTATCTGCAACACCTGGAATTGGGAAAGTTCTTGAAACAGCACCAGCTGTGACGATGACCTGGTCGTAAGACTGCTTGACATCGCCAACACCAGGAACAGATAGTGTTGCCACCTTGTTGGCGTGATCAATGTTGGTCATTGAACCATTGATGATGTGTGTGTTCTTTAGGTGTCTACGGTGTGAGACAACTGTGTGTCTAGCTTCTATTGAACCAGCAACTACCTCAGGTAGGAATGGCTGGTAAGTCATGTATGGAAGTGGGTCAACTAGTGTGACCTCTGCCTCACCTTTACCTAGGAGTTTCTCTAGTTTGAATGCTGTGTAGAAACCGGCGTAACCGCCACCGACGATCAAGATTTTTTGCATGCTGGTATTTCCTAAGGTTTTTGGCTTTTTAGTGAGAGCAACTGTGCGCTCCTCTGATTTTACTGGTTTAGAAACCTTACATCTGCACTTGTTGGCATCAAACCCTGCTGCTTCAAGGCTCATATCGCCAATTATGTTGAATCCAGGGCCTTTAGCTAGTGAATGAGCAGCTAAAGCATGCAGACACTTGACTCTAGTAGGCATTCCCCCAGCACTAATTCCTGCTATTTCCTCCACCACATCAATAGCTTCACGCTCTGAAATGTAGTCTTCATGAGCCTTTAGGTAGTTAGCTGCTAACTCTTTATCTGAAGCTAATCGTTTCTGCAGGGTAACCATGAAGCCTTCTGCTTCTAGACCACTAAGAGCAGCTGAGGTAGCAGGGTGGGTTAGATAGTAGAAAGTTGGGAATGGTTCTCCGTGAGAGAGTCTTGGAGAGGTTTGAACAACCATTGGCTTACCGCAAACACAACGAGCTGCAATGCCTAATACATCTCGCATAGGTCTACCAAGCTGAGCTTGCATCTCAGCAAGATCTGCTTCTGTTGCTTTAGTTATTGGCATTATTTACTTGCTTGAGATTTGGTTTTAGAAACTGGCTGATCCAAGCCTGCTCTAATAACAGATTGCATAAGACCTTTAGCCCAGTCTTTCTTGGTGGTACCAATGTCTTGAGAGAAATCTGCACTGCTCTTCTTTTGAGCTAGTAGAGCACCAACAGTTCCACTGGTATCCGACAGGTTTAGACCATCAGCATCTAGAACTAGATAGCTAATCTCACCTGGAACAACATAGAACAGTCTGTCTCTAGCTTGAGCTCTGATATAAACAGGGTCATCCCAGCGCTTCTTTTCTTCTGTGATGTTCTCTAGGTTCTCTTTAGCAGCATCTAGTTTTGCTTGCAGTTGATTGATCTGTGTCTGCATAACAAAGTAGTCGCTGAGTCTAGGTCCGACAGATGAAACACCAAAGACAATAAGGCCTATTGTCACAAGGGTTGAAGGAGTCCAAGAGAATCGGTTAGATACTCTTTGTCTAACAGTGCCGACCTTTGTTTGAGCAGATGCTCGAACATTGACCTTCCTGTTTGGATTCCTCGTTGCCATAAGTTTTATTAGGCCTTGTAGCGAGGGAAAGCTGCTGCACCTGGGTAGTACGCAGCATCAGCTAGTTCTTCTTCAATGCGTAGTAGCTGGTTGTATTTAGCAACTCTTTCACTTCTCGCAGGAGCACCTGTCTTAATCTGTCCTGCGTTAGTTGCAACAGCAAGGTCAGAGATGAAAGTGTCTTCTGTTTCACCTGAACGGTGCGAGATGATTGCCTTCATGCCTGATCTCTGAGCTAGAGCAACTGCATCTAAAGTCTCTGTAAGAGTACCGATTTGGTTTACCTTAACCAGGATTGCGTTACCTGCTAGTTCATCAATACCCTTCTGCAAACGAGCAGGGTTTGTTACATACAAGTCATCGCCAACAAGCTGAACCTTGTTACCTAGTGCAGCAGTAATCTTGGTCCAACCAGCCCAGTCATCTTCAGCTAGTGGATCTTCAATAGAAACTAGTGGGAAGTCAGCAACAAGAGTCTCGTAGTAAGAAATCATTTCTTCACGAGTTAGTTCTTTACCTTCAAAGCTGTAACGCTCTGTCTTCTCGTCATAGAACTCAGTGGCAGCAACATCTAGAGCAAGACCGAAGTGCTTACCTAGAACATAACCTGAACCGTTGATTGCTTCTGAGATAAGTTCTAGAGCTGCACGGTTAGTTGGTAGATCAGGAGCAAAGCCACCCTCATCTCCTAGACCGGTTGCTAGGTTCTTTGAGTTAAGTAGAGCCTTTAGTGAGTGATAAACCTCAGTACCTGCACGAAGTGCTTCTGAGAATGAATCAAAACCGATAGGAACAATCATGAACTCCTGGATGTCAACACCGTTGTCAGCGTGAGATCCACCATTGATGATGTTCATCAAAGGAACTGGAAGTGTGTAAGCGTTAGGTCCACCTAGGTAGCGGTATAGCGGCTGACCAGTTGACTCAGCAGCTGCACGAGCGTTAGCAAGTGAAACACCAAGGATTGCGTTAGCTCCTAGGTTTGACTTGGTTGGAGTTCCATCCATACGGATTAGAGCAGCATCAACAAG
>CALFOB010000083.1 GCA_937919125.1 uncultured Micrococcales bacterium
TCGGGATTCCACTCCCACGGTATATTCTTTTCCGCATTAAAACGAACCTGCTGCAGAAGCTCGATGGCGGCTTCCAAAATCATATCGCAATCCTGTTTACCCATTTCCCGCAACCGTTCAATCTCGTCAGCGGCTTCATGTTCAATTATTTGGGGAGCGTTAAAATCTGCGTATGTGGGTATCGCCCGCAACCGTTCAACAATGTCCATCACTCTTTCTCCCCTAGTGCGTTGTGTAAAATATCAATATCAAAAATGTCTTCGATGGTTGCCGGAGCATCTTTACCGGTTGCCTTTTTATATGCCTTCTTGTTGTAAGCAAGACCGGCAAGGATTCCCTGATAAGGAAGTGACTGGTTGCGCTCTGGGTCGTAAGCATCACCTAGGTAAGCAGGCTGAACATTCTTCTTGTTTGGAATCTTCGCGTTGTCAAAAGTTTGTGTGTAACCAAGGTTGATCCAACGAGCGGCCATCCATGAGGTTGGGCAAACCAGGTCGGCACCAATGTCGCTGCCCTTGGCTAACTGGTCTTTGACCTTGCCGTAGTAAGAGTCGTTGTCGTCATAGTCTTCGCGGTAGGTAACTGTAATACCTGTTTCGCTCTTGAACTTTTCAAGTGTTGGGTAGTTTCCGTTGTCATCAACGTCAACGTATAGTGACCAGTTGCTCCAGATAAGAGTTGGGTCTGAATCTGAGACGTCCGTAGCAGGAGTTAGCTTTGGCTTATCTGACGGAGCGCATGCTGCAAGGAGAGCTGCTGCTGAGGTAGCAACTGCACCACCTAGAACTGCTCGACGAGTGACTTTATGAGCTAAAGCTGCTTTTACCATTTCGCGTAGTTGTGGATCTTCTGGAAGGTTTTGGTTCATAACCTTTTGCTCCTTATATACAAGGGCCGTCAGACGGCCGAGTTTGGGCACCGACTGCGCGAAAGAACGCATTGCTTAAAATAATGCCACACCCCACAAGATTTATAGGCAAAAAGCCCAAATCGGTATAACTCTTTTCTATGGCTAGTTGGCCCCAAACGGGCTCAAGTAAAGGCTATTGATTTGGGGTATTCTTGATTCTGGTTGGAGCAAGGTAGCCCCACCTAGAGGAGAATCATGAAGATCGCTGTCCCTGCAGAGATCAAGAACAACGAATTCCGCGTAGCAATTACCCCAGCGGGAGTCCACGAACTCGTAGCTTCAGGCCACGAGGTTTACATTCAAAAAGGTGCTGGCACAGGTTCCAGCATCTCTGATGAAGATTATTCAGCAGCCGGAGCACAAATACTCCCTGATGCTGCAACTACTTGGAGCACCGGAGAGATGGTCCTCAAGGTAAAGGAACCAATCGCAAGCGAATATGGCTACCTTCGCCCAGGTCTAGTGCTATTCACATACCTTCACCTTGCCGCCGACCTTGAACTAACCAAAGAACTTGTTGCCAAGAAGGTAACCTCTATTGCTTACGAAACTGTTCAAACACCAAACAGGCAACTTCCCCTCCTAGCTCCGATGAGCGAGGTTGCTGGTCGTCTTTCTGCTCTTGTTGGAGCACAGACTCTTTTCGCCCAAAACGGTGGTCACGGGATTCTTCTGGGTGGAGTACCTGGAACTAGATCCGCAAAGGTAGTTGTTCTTGGTGGAGGTGTTGCTGGAACTAACGCAATCGCCATGGCTGTTGGTCTTGGAGCAGATGTGACTGTTCTAGACACCAACATCAACCGCCTAAGAGAACTTGATGCTCTTTATGCAGGACGTTTGAACACTCTTGCTAGCAACAGCTTCGAGATTGAACGAGCCGTTACTCAAGCAGACTTAGTTATTGGTTCTGTATTGATTCCAGGAGCAAAAGCTCCGAAGCTTGTAACCAATGCCTTGGTAAAGAAGATGAAACCAGGATCAGTCCTAGTTGATATCGCAATTGACCAGGGTGGCTGTTTTGAAGATTCAAGACCAACCACTCACGCTGAACCAACCTTCAAAGTTCACAACTCTGTCTTCTACTGTGTTGCGAACATGCCTGGTGCAGTGGCTCACACCTCAACCTATGCACTAACTAACGCAACCTTGAGCTATGCCAAAGCAATTGCAAACAGGGGCTGGCTAGAAGCATGCAAGCAGGACCACTCTTTGGCGCTTGGACTAAGCACACACGATGGCTCTTTAGTTAGCCAACCTGTAGCTGAGGCTCACGGACTTGAGTTTGTTGATTCTGCAAAGGTTCTGGCATAGCCAACTGAATTGAAAGATTCTTGAACCATCCCCTGCCAGCAGGTAGCTTGTCATTCCATTGGTTTTTAGCTAGTCCTGCCGCAAGATGCTGATCTAGGTTTCCTTGTCGTAAATAGATGAGATTTTCAAATCTACGCTGAAGCGATAATGGCATCAGGAATGAACTCGAGAGCGCGCAGATTATTTGTCTCCCCCTTTGAAACGCTTCCTCGAGCTCTTGAGTAGTTGGACAATCCAAAACAATTGCATCTGAGTTCAATCTCGATAGTTCGCAGAACGAGCTCTTGCCTGATCCATTTGCTCCAACCACCAACAACGACGAACCATTTAGTTGGGTAAAATTGAAGTTTTCGAATCGGTGCTGAGAAGGTATGTCAAAGACGCCGAGCAAGTCTCTTTGATTCTTTATCTTCGTGGGCAATCCATTTGTCCAGCCATCAACAAGATCGGGAAAGAGTTTTGTATCCGTAAGATTCGGAATTGATTTGGAAATAGGGAAATCAAAACCAATTGTGCTACTCCCCCAAATAGCGATTGCTCGAGATGACGATGTGGTTCCCGGCCTAACACCAGGCAATAGCGATATTAGATCTCCAGGATCCATCGCTCCCAAAGCGAATCTCATACTCAGGTTCGTGATCAATGATCTGGGAATGCCAGAGAGCGATTGGCTAGTGGCAATCAGATGAACCCCTAGAGATCTTCCTCTAGCTGCAATCGAATCCAAAGTTCCGATAGCCAGAGGATGAGAAGTAATAATGGCCGGTAACTCATCGGCCAAGACAATCATTCTGGCTAACTCAGGGACTGACTCAATTGAAGCTACCCCAGCATTGGCTAAAAGACGTTCTCTTAGCTTGAGTTCCCCAGCCAGATAGAGCCAGAACCGCTCATGCCTGCCTTCGTCTAGATCGGTCACTAGCGTTAGCGAAGCAGGGTGATCATTGAGTCCCCTAAGTGCTGCTCCACCCTTGAAGTCGGCCAACACCAACTGCAATTGTCCCTTGCGAACACCAACAAGCATTGAAGAGGTAATGAGTTTCAGGAACTCACTTTTACCCGATCCTGTTGAACCAACTATCAGTGCATGAGGTCCATCTTTTACCAAGTCAAACTCAAGGTTGCTCCCTTCTGCTACCCCTGCCCAGAAAGGTAGTTGACCCGTTCTATTGGATCTATAGAACGAAGCTTCAAGCTCTTGCGTTCGATTCCGAACTTCTCGTTCAGCAGCAAGTTTGCTGAAGTGCTCAAAGAAAATGTCACTGTATTTCTCTTTGAATAGCCAGCCTGATTTAGACAAGACCTTATCCCCGATTGCTAAGGAATTAGGAGTTACCCAAAGAGGCTGATCGCTAAAATCTTCATCTGGTTCCTTGCGCTTTTTACGCATCAGAGCCATCGTCAATCCGGCAGATAACACGCTCACAAATGTGAATAGAGCAAACTGCCACATACCTGTCACCAATGCCATGACTACACCAAGTAATAGTCCAGGGATGAGAGCAAACCAGCGCATGAATAGATGTTGCCCTAATCAGCGGATAAAACTAATGCCCGTTATCTTTATGTGGATAACGGGCAGTTAGTTCTTTAGCTTGAAACTAGTCTCCGATGTAGCTCATGACGTGCTTGATACGGGTGTAATCCTCAAAGCCATACATTGAAAGATCTTTTCCATAACCTGAGTGACGGAAACCACCGTGAGGCATTTCAGCAGCTAGCGGGATGTGAGTATTGATCCAAACACAACCAAAGTTCAAGCCCTTAGCAAAACGCATTGCTCTGGTGTGGTTACTTGTCCATACAGAGGAAGCAAGACCATACTTCACATCGTTCGCCCAACGCATAGCCTCTGCATCGTCCTTGAAAGATTGAACTGTTACTACAGGTCCAAAGATTTCACGCTGAATGTGCTCGTCGGTCTGCTTTAGACCAGTTAGAACAGTTGCCTCGTGGTAGAAACCTGCTCCTGCGATTGAACTACCACCGATAGCGATAGATGCGTGATCAGGCAGACGGTTAATGAAACCAGTTACCTGAGCTAATTGGTTGACATTGTTTACTGGGCCAAACAAGAT
>CALFOB010000084.1 GCA_937919125.1 uncultured Micrococcales bacterium
GCTTCTTCACAGGGGTAAACTAGCCCTTTACAGGTTTATTAGAAGGAGCGGAGGTCAGACATGTGGTACTTTCTGCTGAAAAACATTGTTCTGGGACCTCTTCTTAAGATCATGTTTAGACCATGGGTGCGTGGTTCTGAGAAAATACCTTCCGATGGTGCAGCAATTCTTGCAAGCAACCACCTTTCTTTCTCAGATTCAATCTTCCTTCCGCTTATGCTTCGAAGACCTGTGGTTTTTCTTGCCAAGAGTGAATACTTCACAGGTAAGGGACTTAAGGGAACTCTGACTAGATGGTTCTTTATCGCGACAGGCCAACTTCCAATTGATAGAAGCGGCGGCAAGGCGTCTGAAGCTGCTCTAAACACTGGGCTAAAGGTCTTGAGCCAGGATCAACTTCTTGGAATCTACCCTGAAGGAACAAGATCTCCAGATGGCAGACTCTTTAGAGGTCGCACCGGTATCGCTCGAATGGTTTTGGAAGCCAAAGTTCCTGTTTTTCCAGTTGCCATGATTGATACTGAAAAAGTGCAGCCAATCGGCAGAAGACTCCCTCGAATCAGACGAATTGGTGTGGTGGTAGGAGAGCCTCTAGATTTCTCTAGATTTGCGGGCATGGAAGGTGACCGTCTAGTCTTACGAGCAGTCACTGATGAGATTTCTTATGAACTCATGAAACTAAGCGGGCAGGAATACATCGACGTATATGCCACTACTCTAAAAAACAAACGCTAAAACTAAGTCAGGAACCTGAACGTGTTATCAAACGAAAAAGTTGTTGTAGCCGACCCATCAGTTATTGCTGGGCTGGATAACTATCGCAACCTTGAAGCTGCCCAGCAGCCGACTTGGCCTGACCTACAAAAACTTGAAGAGGTAAAAGCCATTCTGGCAACCTACCCGCCACTAGTTTTTGCTGGTGAAGTCGACATATTGAAGAACCGTCTCGCGCAAGCAGCATCTGGAGAGGCATTCCTTCTTCAAGGTGGAGACTGTGCTGAAACTTTTGCTGACGCAACTGCCGATCGAATTCGTAACAGAGTAAAGACAATGCTGCAGATGGCGGTTGTGTTAACTTACGGTGCATCAATGCCCGTTGTGAAGATGGGTCGCATGGCTGGTCAGTTTGCTAAGCCAAGATCATCCGATACTGAAACTCGTGAAGGTTTGGAACTTCCTGCATACCGTGGAGATGCCGTAAACGGTTATGACTTCACTTTGGAATCAAGAACTGCAGATCCAACACGTTTGCTTCAGGCATACAACACTTCAGCTTCTACTTTGAACCTAATTAGAGCATTCACCATGGGTGGCTTTGCCGATCTTCGTTCAGTTCACGAATGGAACAAGGGCTTTACTGATAACCCAGCAAACTCTCGTTACGAAAACATGGCTCGTGAAATTGATAAAGCAATCAAGTTCATGGCAGCTTGTGGAGCAAACTTCAATGAACTAAGAACTACAGAGTTCTACACTTCACACGAGGGACTTTTGTTTGACTACGAACGTCCAATGACTCGCATTGATTCAAGAACTGGAACACCTTACGACACAAGTGCACACTTCATTTGGATTGGTGAGAGAACTCGCAAGCTAGATGGTGCACACATGGACTTCCTCTCACGTGTTAGAAATCCTCTAGGTGTGAAGCTTGGCCCAAACACTTCAGTTGATGATGTTCTTGCTTTGATTGAGAAGCTAGACCCAGAGCGCGAGCCAGGAAGATTAACTCTTATCTCTCGCATGGGTGCTGGAAAGATTCGTGAAGCACTTCCAAAGCTTGTTAAGGCTGTGAAAGATGCTGGAGCACAACCACTTTGGGTAACTGACCCAATGCACGGCAACGGCATCACAACCGCTAACGGTTACAAGTCAAGAAGATTTGATGATGTTATGGATGAGGTTCGAGGATTCTTCGAAGTTCACCGTGACCTAGGCACATTCCCTGGTGGAGTTCACATTGAACTTACTGGCGATGATGTTGCTGAATGTCTTGGTGGTAGCGAACACATCGATGAGGCAACTCTTGAATCTAGATACGAATCTCTATGTGATCCAAGATTGAACCATTCACAGTCTCTTGAACTTGCGTTCCTAGTAGCAGAAGAACTAGCAGCTAAGTAATTATCTCGAGCGAATAGTTACGCTCTGGCCAACCAGAAGAGTTGTGCCTTCTGTCTCGCTGACCCCGGTTACCTTTTTGATGCCGTAGTCCTTGCTAAGCCATGATGTGTCAATAACAACTCTCAAGCCAAGAGATTCAAGTAGGCCTTTGGCAGCAAGGATGGTTTCTCCCTTGACCGCAGGCATTGTTACTATTTGTGGACCTAAGCTCTCAATGAGTTTTATGGTTGAACCTTTACCCACTTCTTTTTCATCAGGGACAACAGAAATAATTTGACCCTTGTCAACAGTGGTTGAATACTTACCTTCAACTAGACGGACTGTGAGCCCTGCCGCCTCAAGAGCAGCTTTAGCAATATCGGTTTGTAATCCAGCAACCACAGGAATTGCTCCTAGAGAAACCTTTAGATCAATAGCAGATGACACTGGGAGTTTCGTTCCATCGCTTCCGGAGTTTTCATAAACAAAACCAATTGGATATTCAGAATTGAACCATTGGGTAACTTTGCCAACAACAAGTTTTGCTCCGACAATCTTTGCTGTTGCTGTGACTAAATCCACTCCAATAACTTTAGGAACGCTAACCTGCTCTTTTCCTTTGGAGACAACTAAAACAATCTGAGAACCTTTAGGAATGAGAATGCCTGCAACTGGTTCAGTGCCGATCACCTGACCCTTAGCAAAAGCAGAACTGAATTCTTCACGGATCACGACATCTTTAGTTATTGAGTCAATTTCTGTTGAAGCAACTGAAACACTCTTATCACTCAAGTTTGGAACCGCAATTAGAGCACCTGGTCCAGCTCCGTAATACCAACCACCGAATGAGCCAACACCGAGAGCTAGTACGCTTGCAATGATCCATCTGGCGAAGACAAGTCTTGATGAGTGTTTGGCAAATGGAAGATCTTCTTCTTCAATCTCGATGTTTTCCAAAACCTCAGTGAAGTTTGCATCACTCGGTATAACCATAGTTTCAGAAAGATTTTCATTTCGAGCAGGTGCAACATCAATTGGGTCTGACTTGAGAATCTTTTCTACTTCAATTAGTGCTCTGCTTGCATCTGCTGGTCTGTTCTCAGGGTTTGGTTCTGTGCACCAGAGCATTAACTTATCCAAAGCGCTGTCAGCATTTTGATTCAGTGTCTTCGCTGAAGGAACTCTTTCAGAAGTGTGCATGAATGCAATTTGAATTGCGTCATCACCTCTAAATGGCTGTTTGCCTGTGAGCATTTCAAAGAGCATGATGCCAAAGCTGTAGATATCACTCGGGGTCTCTGCTTTACCTCTTCTGATTACTTCAGGAGCGAGATAGGCAACTGTGCCAACAAGTGAACCAGTGTCGGTGTTAGCTGATAGTTCTCTAGCTAAGCCAAAATCCGTTACCTTGATTCGGCCATCATCTGAAAGTAAAACATTCTCAGGTTTTAGATCTCGGTGAACTACACCACTGGAATGGGCTTGAGCCAACGCTGAAAGCATTGCCTTACTCACCTGTAGAACCTGGGTAGTGTGTAAAGCTCCTAAGTCCTTGATGGCATCGCGAAGAGTAATACCTTGGACGAGCTCGAGAACAATGAAGGCATTTCCATTGTCATCACCCTGATCGAATATGTTGACTAGGTTCGCATGGCTTACCTTGGCTAGCATTCTTGCTTCGCGGAAGAATTTGTCTCTAAAAACTGGATCTTCAGAAAGGTGGGGGTGAATGATCTTCACGGCTACTTCTCTAGCTAGTCTCAGATCTTTGGCAAGGTAGACAGTTGCCATTCCACCGCGGGCGATAATCTCGATTATTTGGTAACGGGAGGAGAGGGTGGTGCCTACTAAATTGCTCATACTTATTTAGACCCTACCTCTCTCAACTAAGCCCACGCGGAAGCTCCCTAAATATTGGGGCTTCTGTCAGATTTGGAAAACAAATTCAATCAACTTTGTTCAAGTCTAAAAGAAGAGCTCTTCTAGACGATGAAGGGGCAAAGTTATCAGGCAAGTGGGTTGTATCTGGCGTGAATGGCATTGGTGTGGCAATCTTTAACCGTGAGTGAACCTTTAGAGCAAATAACTGACTGGCTAACAATTCCTGAGGCAGGTGAACTTCTTGGCATTGTGCCAGGCAAGGTTCGTCGCCTCATCGAAGAACACCACCTGATTGCCATCAAAACCGATAACGTTCAACGTATTCCAGCCGAAATCATTATCAACGGCGAGCCTTTACCTTCACTAAGGGGAACCATCGTTCTCCTTCTAGATTCCGGATACACACTAGGTGGAGCAATCAAGTGGCTTTACACATTTGAAGAGTCACTTGCCACAACACCTATGGCAGCACTTATTGCTGGCAGAAAAACAGAAGTAAGAAGAGTCGCTCAGTCGTTAGCTTTCTAAGCGTCGCGACTAATTACTTTCAAAGCAAGGGCCTTCAAGGTCGCCTTAGCCGATTCTTCTAAGTTGGCAGCATCGAGAGATTCAAGGCTGCGGTCACCCAATTCAATAATCATGCGTTCGGTCTTCTCTAGGGCACCAGAATCTTTGATTAGTTTCTGCATGAAAGCAATTTGGTGAGCGTCTAGTTCTCTAGAAGTTAGAAGCTCTTCAAAACTCTCCGCCATTGAAGGAGATCTCTCAGTCAATGCTTCAAGAGTTAGGGCAACCAACACAGTTCGCTTGCCCTCACGAAGGTCATCTCCAGCAGGCTTACCGGTAACACTTGGATCACCAAACACACCAAGGATGTCATCTCGAAGTTGGAATGCAATACCTAGCGGAATACCAAACTGAGTGAATTGGTTTAGCTTGGCTGGGTCTGCTCCTGCGAAGGCGGCACCAATTCTTAGAGGGGCTTCAATGCTGTATTTTGCTGTCTTATAGAGAATGACTTTCTCAGCACGACCAACACCTTCGCTCACAGGTCTTGTTGCAGCAGCGTTTTCTTCAAGAACATCAAGATACTGACCAGCCATTACTTCAACTCTCATCAAGCTGAATTCATCACGACATGCACTTTCAATCTCACGGTTAGGGGAGTGAAGTAGAGCATTACCGAAGATTTCGCTTGACCAACCAAGCATCAGATCGCCAACCAGCACAGAACCTG
>CALFOB010000085.1 GCA_937919125.1 uncultured Micrococcales bacterium
TGATTGCTCTTATTGGAATTCTTTCAAAGCGTGAGCAGGGCAATCTCATCCCACTTGCGGTAGCAGCGTGGATTGGATCTGCCTACTTCTTCACTTCATCAACTTCTTTTGCCAACCCAGCGGTGACTATCGGACGAATCTTTAGCAATACCTTTGCAGGTATCGAGCCAGGATCAGTCTTACCATTTTTAGCTGCCCAGCTTGTTGGAGCCGCATTGGGAATGCTTGTAGTTAGAGCAGTGACAAAGACTATTAACTAGTCGTCGTCTTCCTCTCCTTCACCCTGAGCAGTTCCTAGTGTGTTAGCTCCACTTAGAGTTCCTAGCTTGAAGCTTGCAAGAACGTTAGTTGGGCTTGATTGACCACCGTGTTGACCTGTGAAGGCAGAGGTCCCGTCTTTTCCACATAAAGCGTTGATAGCTGATGCTCCACCTGGATGTGAAGAGATGTAAGAAGTTAGATCGTAAACATTTCCGTTTACTACACCCCAACAGCTTGAAGCTGAGTTGTGTGAAGCAACTTGAGTTGAAGAGTAGCTCTTAGCAGCCGGAGCTGGATCAGTAGTACCTGATGATGCAATCGAACCAATTAGTAGTCCCGAGAGAACACTGGTCGGAGTAGATTGACCACCATGCTGACCTGTGAAAGCAGATGTTCCATCTTTACCGCAAATGGCACTAATTACAGCAGTTCCACCTGGATGAGAAGACACGTAAGAGGTTAGGTTGTAAACCTTGTTGTTGATAATGCTCCAACAGTCAGAACCTGCTTTATGGGTTGCCACCTGAGCCTTTGTATAACTCTTACCAGTTGGCTTAGGGGTTGTCTTTGTAGGAGTTAGAGTGGTTGTTGGCTTCGGAGTAGTAGTTGGAACAGATCCGATCTTGCCAATCTTCAATGAAGCAAGAGCACTAGCAGGTGCCATCTGAGATCCGTGCTGGGCATCGAAAGCTGAGCTTGCATCAATGCCACATAAATTAGTCAGCACTCCTGAACCACCTGGGTGCCTCTGGATGTATGAAGTTAGGTCATAGACATTTGACTTGATGATTGTCCAACAGTCAGTTGGCTTGTTGTGTTTAGCAACTTCAGCTGCGGTTAGTCCAGTACCTGAAGTGTCAGTCGGTGTTGGAGTTGGTGTAGGGCTGGCATCTATAGGCCCCATGCGCTTTGACCATGAAGCCTGGGCTCCAGTGTGACCTACGAAGTAGGTAAGACCAGATACTGACAGCACTGCTGCAATAGCAACCCCTGCCGCTGTTTGAACAATCCACTTAGGCTGGGTGGACTTCTGTAAGAAGTAGAAAGCAACTCCAACAGCTAAAAGACCTACGGCTGCCGGGAATAGGATCGAACCCAATTCTGCGTGAGCCACAGGCTTGCCTACGCGGTTAGATAAGGCTTCACCTGATTCTTTAGCAACATAAGTGAACACTGTAGCGACACCCAAACCACCGATTGTGAGAGGAAGATAGGCCTTTCTCCATCTAGGGACAAACACTAGAAGGGCAAGTGCCATAGCTGAAATAGGTAACAAAACTACCGCTACGTGCACTGCAAGAGGGTGAATTGGGAGGCCGTCGATTGTGTCAAATATTGAGGTCTGGAGCTGTATTGAGTTCATACTTCCAACATACTCCCCATCTGAGCCTGCAACCTTTAAAGCCATTGCGGGTTACCTACGAAGAACCTGAAGAATAGTCCTCGTAATTCTATTTAGATTGCTCTGCGAAGATAGGACTATGCAGATTTCACCTGAGCTCAAAGGCCTTAGCGCTCAAGAGGTTGCCTCCCGAGTTCAACAGGGACAAGATAACGTCCAAGAGTTTGGTAAGAGTCGAAGCATTCTCACAATCCTCAGAGCAAACTTGCTAACTCTATTCAATGGAGTCGTTGGTGGAGCATTCCTAGTTCTACTTATCTTGGGATATTGGAAAGATGCCCTCTTTGGAATAGCGGTCATTACAAATGTATTAATCGGTGTAATCCAGGAGTATCGCTCTAAACGTATTCTGGACAAACTCACTATCCTCAGTAAATCTCCCGTCTTAGTTAGAAGATCTGGAGTAACGGAACTCATTGCTATAGAAGAAGTTGTTCTTGATGATTTGATTGAAATCAAATCAGGAGATCAACTCTGTGCTGATGTTGTGGTTGTTTCAACCAACGGTTTGGAGCTTGACGAGTCTCCACTAACTGGGGAGGCAGAGCCTGTCTCAAGGTTAGAAGGCGATGAGCTTCTCTAGATCGGAAGAGCGTCGTGTAGGGAAAGAGTGTCTTCGCCTGTGTAGATCT
>CALFOB010000086.1 GCA_937919125.1 uncultured Micrococcales bacterium
AGAGGAAGTGTTTGCCGCCCAAATCTCAACTCCAAGATTATCGCGTATCAGGCCTGAGTCCTCGGGGTTCTAGACTGGCAAAGGTAAGGGCAAACTAGCGATTGTGTGATTGAGGAATCTATGACAAACATCCGTGGAACACTCATTGGCATTTATAAGGCTGATGGTGGCATCGTAGGCGAGCTAACCTACTTCTTCGGGCATCTTATTGGGGTTAGAAGTTGCAGTCTTTGCAGTATTTCTCACTCACCTATCAAAAAGAAATCATCCTTCAAAGCTCTTGAACAGCATCTTTTAGAAGAGCACGGCATTGCTGTGAGAATGATTCACCTTAATGAACGTAACGAGCGTGAGATAAAGGCATCAGAAGGCCGTGAGCCTTGCATGCTGCTTGAGTATCCAGACCAGTCGATCTCGATGTTCCTGGACTCAACAGATCTGAAGGCCCTTTCTGGAAGGGTGAGCTCTCTCAAAAGGTTGATTACTTCAAGGCTGGACCTATATCTATAGATAAAAAGAAGAAACCCCCGCTACTCAAAAAAAGGTTGCGAGGGTTCCACTTCTGGTAGGCCCCGTCGGGATCGAACCGACGACCCACGGATTAAAAGTCCGTTGCTCTAACCAACTGAGCTAGAGGCCCTTAGTGCTTTGTTGCTAGACAAGTTTATTACTTCTGAGCCTTGAGTTAGGCCCGTTTAGTCAGATACTCCGAAAGGTCTCTGATCACACGATTATCAACGCTATGGCCCAAGCCGCTATAGACCTTAGCGGTTAGCTTTGTGTGGTCATTGAGCCAATTAGTAGTCTTCTCAACCATCTCTGGGGAAATGCGGTTATCTGCCTCACCTCTGCAATAGAGAACACTTGGCTTTAGTGCAATAAGTCTCTCATCAGCTGGTTGTTTTGCATCCATGATGAAACCAGCCATCAAGACAGTCTTTGCTATACGTTCAGGCCTTGTTCTCAGAAGCTGAGTTGCCATGAGAGAGCCTTGAGAGAAACCAATAGGAATCAATGGGGTGCTGGCTGGAAGAGTTTGGTCAATCCATTCCCAGAGTTTCTCGGTGGCCTTCTCAACCTCTGGTTGAGGGGTGTAGTTATCCATGGTCAGTAGATACCATTCAAAACCATCACCACCAGAACTAAGTGGTGCTCTAGGTGATACCCAAGGCATAGTCCCAGTCATGATTTCTGGAAGATCATATTCGTTTGCACCATAGCCATGAAGCAGAATCGCAACAGGTGCATTCTCTTTAAGGTTCTCCAAATTGGAAGAGATGTAGGTGGTGATGCCTTTAGCCATGAGCAAGTTTCTTTCGGTTAGTTTCTAGAAAAAGAGATGGTTGCAGTAACAGCTTTTTTCCAATGAGCGAATTCATCAACTCTTGTTGGCCCAGGCTCGAATATCTGCTCAATTGGATTCAAGTTCTTGAGTTCATCAAGTGACTTCCAGAAGCCAACTCCTAAGCCTGCAAGATAGGCAGCACCAAGAGCAGTTGAATCTAAATGGATCGGTCTTTGCAGGGGCACTTGAAGGAGATCAGCTTGGAATTGCATCAGCAGAGCGTTTGCAGATGCACCGCCGTCCACTCTGAGTTTTGAAAGTTTGATACCGGTTTGGCCCATTGCATCAAAAATGTCTTTCACTTGAAAACCAATAGCTTCAAGAGTTGCTCTGGCAATGTGAGCATCTGTAGACCCTCTGGTAAGGCCAAAGATTGAACCAGTTGCTTTAGGTTCCCAGTAGGGAGCACCTAAACCGGTTAGAGCAGGAACGAAAACAACACCGCCGTTGTCTTCAACAGTTCTAGCTAGAGATTCGCTGTCTTCTGCTCTTTCAATAATCTTGAGACTATCTCGTAGCCACTGAACTGCAGCTCCTGCAACGAATACTGAACCTTCACTTGCATAGGTTCTCACTCCATCAAGTTGCCAAGCAACAGTTGTGATGAGGCCATTGTCTAGAACTTGAGAATCAGTTCCGATGTTCTGCAGGATAAAAGCACCTGTTCCGTAGGTGCACTTAGCTCCACCAATCTCATACTGGGTTTGACCAAATAGAGCAGCTTGCTGATCTCCTGCAATTCCTGAAATAGGGATAGTAAGACCTAAGAAGGAATCAGCATCTGTTTCAGCAAGCATTCCACTTGAATCAACAACTGTTGGAAGTGCTTGTTGGGGGATACCAAACAGGTCTAGAAGTTCTTCAGACCAAGAACCTGTGTGGATGTCATAGAGCTGAGTTCTGGATGCATTAGTTGCGTCTGTGATGTGTGCTTTGCCGTTGGTAAGCCTTGCAATCAGATAAGTATCGATAGTTCCGATAACCAGAGAACCGTTCTCTACTTCTTTCCAAATATCTGGCTTATTGATTGCTAGCCAACGAAGCTTTGATGCACTGAAGTAAGGGTCTAAAGGCAAGCCTGTTAGTTTCTGCACCTTTGAAATACTTGGATGGCTCTCCAGGTCTTTGAGGACTTCTGTTGTTCTTCTGTCCTGCCAGACAATAGCTCGAGTAGGGGAGTGAAGTGTTTTCTTATCCCAAAGTCCGACTGTCTCTCTTTGGTTAGTGATTCCCAGGCCTACGAAAGTAACATCACCAACAGAATCAAGAACTTGCTTGACAGCAGATAGCGTTGCTTGCCAGATCTCCTCAAGGTCATGCTCAACCCAACCTGGTTGAGGAAAGTGTTGAGGGAACTCTTGATAGCCGTGGGCAGCTCTTGAGCCATCTTGTCTAATGGCTATTGCCGTTACTCCAGTGGTTCCGGCATCAATAGCGAGAATCATTTGATTCCTAGTGAGCCATCGGTTCGTAGATCACTTCTTCAGGTTTCATGTCTTTCCTAGGCCATTCAATAAGTAGCATCGCTGCCAACATGAGTGATCCTCCGAAGATTACCTGTAGGGAAAGAATCTCTTGACCCACTGCAACCGATGTCAAAGCTGCAAAGACAACTTCCATGGTCAAGATAATTGCTACCCGAGAAGCATCCATGATTGATTGAGCCCAGGTTTGAATGAAGAAAGCCAGGGCGGTGGCAAACATTGCTGTGAAGAGAACCGCAAACCAGACTTCGAAATCGATAGGTGCTTGATAGCCATCAGGAAGAGCACCAATCCAGCAGATAGCAGCAACAGTAGTTAGCTGAATAACTGTTAGGGCATAAACATCTTTGCCTGGTGACCACTTACCAAGTCCAACGATATGTAGAGCAAAACCAAGTGCACAAAGCATTGTCCAGATCTGACCGAAGTCAAAAGAAGCATCTTTGATTGTGATGAAACCCAATCCAATGGCAGCCAAGATAGCTCCAATTGCAACAATGCGGTTTGGTTTTCTCTTGAAAAGAATCCAAACGATGATTGGGGTCAGGATTACGTAGAGACCAGTAATAAAACTCGTGATGGCGGCTGTTGAAAGAGTAAGCCCGATGGTCTGGGTTATGTAGCCAAAGCTAAGCACAGCACCAAGAATTACACCGTAGATAAGTGTCGGGCCTCTGAAAGCTTTGAGAACCTGAGGTCGAACAGCAATCATTAGCGCTGCTGCGATAGTGAACCTGATAGCTAGAAAGTCATAAACAGGAATCTTGACCATTGCTGGTTTCATC
>CALFOB010000087.1 GCA_937919125.1 uncultured Micrococcales bacterium
GCAGGAAGCTCTCGAAGCAGAACTTAGCGCTGCACGTAAGTCTCAGGTTAAAAGCGTTGACCGTAGCGAGAGAATCAGAACCTATAACTTCCCAGAGAACCGTATTGCTGATCACCGCACTGGCTACAAGGCATACAACCTTGATCAGGTTATGGATGGAGCATTAGAGCCTGTTATTCAGTCAGCTATTCAAGCTGATGAAGAAGCAAGACTTGCTGCTCTGGGTGAGAACGAGTAATGAAACTCTCTGCTGCTCTTGAAGTGGCATCTGCAAAGTTTGAACAAGCAGGCATTGAATCCTTTGAAGCCGATGCAGAAATTCTTTTAGGTTTCGTTCTTGGTTTATCAAGAGGCGAACTTCAAGTGAAAGCCATCACCGGAGAAGAACTAAATCCTGATGATGAACTTAGGTTCCAAGAACTTGTCGCTAGAAGAGCAGAACGTTTTCCTCTGCAGCACCTAACTGGTGTCGCTCACTTTAGACAACTTGAGCTCAAGGTTGGTCCAGGTGTATTCGTCCCTAGATTCGAAACCGAAGGCGTTACTCAAATTGCCATCGATGCTTTGCGAGCTATTCCAACTGAAAATCCAATAGCGGTTGATCTAGCAACTGGGTCAGGAGCTATTGCCTTATCTATTGCTCATGAAGTTCCTCATGCAAAGGTTTATGCAATTGAGCTAAGTGAAGATGCACTGAAATATACCCGAGCAAACTTTGAAAGATATGCTCCTGATGCAACCTTGGTTCAAGGCGATCTAGCAGATGCATTCCCTGAACTAAATGGTCAGGTTGATGTTCTGATTTCGAACCCGCCATACATTCCTGAGGCCATGATCCCTATCTATCCAGAGGTTTACCTTCATGACCCAGCTCTTGCTCTTTATGGGGGAGAAGATGGCCTAGACCTAGTTCGCAAGGTTGAAGCTACGGCTAAGAGATTGCTGAGAGAAGGCGGAGCATTAGTCATAGAGCACGCTGACATGCAAGGTGATGCCATTAGAGAACTAATATTGAGTTTGGGTTGGCGTCAATGCACAACCCATAAGGATTTAGCAGGTCGCGATAGAGCGACCTCAGCGATTAGGTAGGTCGGTGGTTGTTATGAAGAACGTATTTGACTGCTCAGTCGATACTGAACTACTTACCGGTATGCGATTAGCAAAGGTTTCTCTGGGTAGAAACGAACTTGCTGTTATCCCAACCGACACGGTTTATGGAATTGCAGCTAACGCATTTTCACCTGAGGCTGTTCAAGCTTTGCTTGATGCCAAGGGCAGAGGAAGACAATCTCCTCCACCTGTTCTTATTGCGAATCTGAACATGGCTCGTGCTCTAGTTGAAACACTTCCTGATGCAGCTATCAAACTTGCTGAGACCTTCTGGCCTGGAGCGCTAACACTTATTCTTCGAGCTCAGCCTTCTCTTTCTTGGGATCTAGGGGAGACCAAGGGAACCGTTGCCCTTAGGGTTCCTGATCACAAGATTGCGTTGGCTCTTATTGAAGAGACTGGTCCACTTGCTGTTTCTTCGGCGAACCTAACCGGTGAGCCAGCTGCTACTACTTGTGCTCAGGCACATGCTTACTTGGAGAGTTCCGTTCAAGTATTTCTTGATGGTGGACCAAGTCCTAAGGGTGAAGCCTCAACCATTCTTGATCTCACCCAGTTGGTTGATACTTATGACTCTGAAGGCACCCTCAGCACAACAGGACTTATAAAGATTGTTAGACGCGGTGCATTAGCTGAAGCAAAGATTAGATCTGTAGTTGGAGATTTACTTGAAGTTAGTGCGGGCTAGTGCGCGCGTATCTACTTCTTATGGCAATAGCTGGTGTTGTCACCTACCTAGCTACCTTCGTAGTTAGAAAGCTTGCTGATAAATACAACATTTATCCAAAGGCCATCAGAACTAGAGACATGCATTCAAAGCCAACCCCACGTATCGGTGGTTTGGCTATGTTTATTGGATTCGTTGTTTCTGTTTCAATAGCTGCACCAATAGGTTGGTTTGAAGTTGTCTTTGCAGATCCAGGGCCGATTATTGCTATTTCTTTGGCTGCGCTGGTTGTTATGGCTATTGGGTTCTTGGATGATCTTTTCGATCTTGACTGGACAATCAAACTTGCAGGACAGTTCCTAGCAGCAGGTGTCCTTGCTTGGAATGGTGTTCAGATTGTGTCCCTACCAATCTTTGGAATCACTGTTGGGTCCTTTGGTGTTTCATTTGTGGTGACAGTGTTCCTAGCTGTTCTAGTGATGAACGCGGTTAACTTCATTGATGGTCTTGATGGATTAGTTGCCGGAGTCGTCCTCATTGGAACGGTTGTCTTCTTCATCTATTCCTACCTGTTGGCTCAACAGATCTC
>CALFOB010000088.1 GCA_937919125.1 uncultured Micrococcales bacterium
TACACGACGCTCTTCCGATCTGTCGATACCAGAGTGAACCTCAGCCATGCCACCGCGACCAATTAGTTCTCCCAGCTCATAACGGCCAGCGATGATGCGCTTACTCTCGCTCATTCATCGCTCCAATCTGTATTTGACAACTCTTCAAGTTTATCTTTGCTTTGGGAAAGCAAACTTAGACTTCCCTGCTAGTTAATTACATTGTTTGGGTCTACTTCTTGCTGGTAGTAGAACACTGAGATAGTGCTACCAACATCAAGAGCCCCTAAAGGAGTAATTTCATAGACCAGAGATATTCGAGGATCTTCAGCTGGGACAGAGATTCCTGCAATTGGCTCAACAATTAGACCCAGGTCACTTAGCTTCGGAACAACCAAAGAGACATCCAAACCTTCGTATTCACTGAGCAGAACTACAACTTTCTCCTCAGTTTTAGTCGGAGTTGGTGTCGGCGTAGGAGTCGGTGTCTCAGTCTTGGTTGGAGTTGGTGTCGGAGTTGGCTCTACAGGCTCCTTAGGAGCTACCAGTCCAGCCCAGACAATCACAGCAATAGTACTTAGTAGCGCCAGAATCAGAACTACCCATGGCCAGATAGCTGGGACGGCAACAGTTGGTTTGGTGTCTGTATTGATGACTGTTGTTTCATCACTGACTGGTTCCAATCCAGTTGGGGTAACAGCGTTGATTGGAATATGGGCAGGACTATCAGCAAGAAGCGCTTCTGCTCTAGCTGCTAATTCGAGAGCAGATCTAGGCCTCTGGTCAGGCTTCTTAGCTAGGCAGTCCATTACTAGTCTGGCTAGTTTTGGATCTGTGCCCTCTGGAAGTGCTGGTGGAATGTCATTGATTTGGGCCATGGCGATAGCCATCTGAGTGTCACCCTTGAAAGGTCTTCTGCCTGCTAATGCTTCATAGGCAACAATTCCAAGCGAGTAGATATCTCCTGCTGCTGTGGCCGCTTTACCGGTGGCTTGTTCAGGTGCAAGGTACTGAACAGTACCCATGACTTGGCCTGTTTGAGTTAGAGAAACTTGGTTAGCAACTCTGGCAATACCGAAGTCAGTGATCTTCACGTGGCCGTCAGGAGTGATTAGTAAGTTACCTGGCTTCACATCTCTGTGGACTAAACCTTCACGGTGGGCAGCATCAAGAGCTAAAGCTGTTTGAGCAATTATGGAAATCACTTGCTTGGCAGGAAGAGTTTTTTCTCTTTCAAGAATTGAAGATAGAGCTTCTCCCGGAACTAATTCCATAACTAGGAATGCACTACCTTCATCTTCTCCATAGTCATAGACGTTAGCTATTCCGTCATGGTTAATCATCGCTGCATGTTTAGCTTCAGTTCTAAAGCGATCAACGAAGTCAGGATCACCCATGTATTGCTGCTTCAAGATTTTGATTGCAACTTGACGAAGAATAGTTTCATCTTGTGCTTGCCAAACTTCACCCATACCGCCTGTAGCAATACGTTTTATTAGTCGGTATCGGTTGCCGTATAACTTTCCTTCTTCAGGCTTCACTTTGCTAACACCGCCTCCATCACTTTCTTAGCAATAGGTGCAGCTAAAGTATTTCCTCGACCTGACTGTCCCATGCCCCCACCATCTTCAACAACAACCGCTACAGCTACCTGAGGATTATCTGCAGGAGCAAAACCTGTGAACCAGAGTGTGTATGGATCACCAACACCATTCTCTGCTGTTCCAGTTTTGCCAGCAACTTTAATTCCAGGAATTCTTGCATTAGAACTCACACCAGATGAAACAGCTGCGACCATCATGCTCTTTAGTCGCTCCGCCGTGCTGGTGGTTATTGAACGACCAAATTCTTTTGGTGTTCCCTCTTCAAGAACAGTCAGGTTGGAAGTGAAGATCTGTTCAACTAAATAAGGCTTCATTTCAATTCCTGCATTAGCAATCGCAGCTGAAACCATTGCCATTTGCAATGGACTAACTCGCACATCAAATTGCCCAAAAGCAGTTAGACCAGTTTGAGCAGCATCCACATCTTTCGGATAAGTACTTGGTGTTGCTTTTAGAGGAATAGCGAATGCTTCTCCAAAACCAAATGCTTCAGCTTGTCTAGCAATCGCATCTTGACCTAAAGCAATACCAAGTTGAGCAAATGGAACATTGCAAGAAAGTTTTAGAGCGGTCGCGATAGATACTGTTGTTGCTCCACCACATCTACCTTCACCTGAGTTGGTAATTGCAGTTGTTGTGCCAGGAAGAATGTAACTCTTTGGATTAGGCAGTTTGCTTTGAGGATTGTACTTACCTGACTCGAATGCAGCTGCGGCAACAATCAACTTGAAGACGGATCCCGGAGCATAGAGATCTCCACCAATAGCTCTATTGATTAGAGGGGCATTCTTATTGGTGAGCAGCGCTGTGTAGTTAGCTGAGGCATCTCCTGTGTTGTGTGTTGAGAGCAGGTTGGCATCAAAGCCTGACTTAGAGACAAGAGCAAGGATTCGTCCTGTTGCTGGCTCAATGGCCACAACAGCACCCTTCATCTTGCCTAATGCTTTCCAAGCTGCTAGCTGAACATCTTCATCAATGGTTAGTTCAACGGAAGCTCCAGATACCGGGTTACCAGATAGAAGAGCATTGAGCTGCTCGAAGAATGCAGCTGAGTTATCGCCACGAAGCGAGCTATCCAAGACATTCTCTAGGCCTGTTCTGCCTTGGAATAAGGAGTAGTAGCCAGTGATAGCGCTGTATTGCTCTCCTGTGTACTTGCGAAGGTACTTATAGGCATCGGCTGTCTTTATAGATTCAGCGATTGGTTTGTTGTTAACAAGGATCGCTCCACGTTGAGTCTTATAGCCGTCATAGACAGCTCTTTGATTACGTGAATCATTGTTTAACCCATCAGCGTTGACAACCTGCATTGCACTGGCTGCAACAAAAAGTGACAAGAACATGATGAGAATGAAATTTGCTACTCGTCTAATCTCGGGTGTCATTCGCTCACCGTCCCAGGCTTAGGCAAAGTGTCAGAGAGTCTCAGTAGCAAAGCAATGATTATCCAGTTGGCAACCAGAGAAGATCCACCAGCAGCAAGTAGTGGTGTTGTTAGACCAGTTAGAGGTACAACTCTTAGCACTCCACCAATAACGATGAAACACTGCAAAGCAATAACAAAACCCAAACCAACTGCAAGTAACTTACTGAAATCATCTGCGTGAGTATTAGCAATTCTGAGAGCTCTTGCAACTAGAACCATGTAGAGAGACAGAAGAGCAAACAATCCAGCAAGACCCAGCTCTTCACCAATAGCTGAAATGATGAAGTCGCTTTCAGCAAGAGGAACGATTGTTGGTAGACCACCACCGAGTCCTGTTCCAAATATTCCACCGTGAGCTAAACCAAACATTGATTGAACTAATTGGTATGAACCACCGATAGCTTCATAGTTTGCTTCGCTAAGTGGATCTAGCCAAGCAGAAATTCTGTTGCCAACATAAGACATCAAACGTGAGGCAATCAAAGCACCAGCCACAAACATCACAAGCCCAACTAGAACATAGAACGCTCTACCAGTTGCTACATAGAGAAGAACGAGGAACAAACCGAAATACAAAAGGGACGTTCCGAGATCTCTTTGCAGAACTAAAACACCAAGGCTTGCTAACCAAATGAAAACTATTGGTCCAAGTTCTCTTGCTGGTGGAATACGAATACCAAAAACTTTTCTTCCAACAACAGCTAGTGCTTCACGTCTTGAAGTTAGGTAACCGGCAAAGAAAATAATGAAAGCAATCTTTGCTAACTCTCCAGGTTGAAAACTTATTGGACCAAGACGAACAGATAGAAACGCTCCGCCTGTTCTAACCCCAATAAGCGGTAGCAGCGGAAGAACTAAAAGCACAACACCTAAAGCCATCGCTGAGTAGATGTATTTTCTAAATGATAAATGTGATTTGACTAGCCACAACACTGCTGCTGCAAGCAGCATTGCTATTACTGTCCAGACAACTTGTCTTTCACCTACAGTCACATCTTCCGCACTTGCTGACTTAGACAAATCCAAACGGTAAATCATCGCAATACCAAGTGAGTTAAGAATGAAACCAATAGGTAAAAGTATTGGATCAGCATCACTAGCTCTGAATCTCAGGATGATATGGAAAATGATTGCAGCAACAACAGGTAGCGACCAAATGAACCATGCATCAGCTCTCAATATCTGAATGGTAGCTAACTGCACTTGAGCAAGTTCAAAAGCGAAAAGACCAAAACCAAAAAGCAACATCAGCAATTCGAGGTTGCGTTTTTTAGGCATAACTTTCAAGAAAGAGAACCCCTTAGCCATCTTTAGAGCTTTCAAGGATTTGGTTTAGTTTCGCTTCAGCATCGGCTAGGTTCTCAGCGGAGATGCTCTTCTCAATGAGCTCTTGCTGGAATTCAGGTAGGTCTGTGACCTTTAGGTTTGATTCCTTTGCTAGAGAGGAGAAACCGATTCCACCAAAACTCTCTTTGATGCCTTGGAAGATGGCAACCTTACCGTCCTGAACTCCTAGGTAGTAGCGAGTTTGAATGTATGAGTAGACGCCCCATAGCGATCCACCGGTGAGGATTGCCAAGGCAAGCATTAGAGCTAGGCCACGCTTACGCCAAGACCTAACCTTGCCATCAAACTCGCCTATGGCTTTTTCGAGGGCTGGGTCATTCACCGAATAGAAAGTCTCTTTACGGCCGACATCTCTAAATGCGTCAAACCAAGCCTTAGGGCTGAACATCTCAAGGATTCGACCAGCACTGTTCTGTTTGATTACGACTTCATTAGCTGCTGAACCCAGCCAGGTGGTCGGCTGCTGGTGGTCACCTAGTTCTGCTTCATCTTTAATTTCTAGAAGGAGAACAGTGACGTTGTCGGGAGC
>CALFOB010000089.1 GCA_937919125.1 uncultured Micrococcales bacterium
TCCTGCTGCCCCGCCCCAAACTATGTTCTGGGAGGTGCGACGCTTCAAAAGCAGAGTGTAGATAAAGATGTAGAAGAGCTCTGCTGCCAGTGCTAGAGCGGCACTCAGCCAGTTGACTAACAACCCAAGCCAGAGAACTGAGATGATTCCGATGGCAAAAGCGAAGATTTTCGCCTCTAATTTGTTCAATTCACCTGTAACTAGAGGTCTTTTTTGGGTTCTACCCATGATCTTGTCGATGTCGGTGTCAATAATGCAGTTAAAAGCGTTAGCTGAGCCTGCACTGAGCGCTCCACCAATCAAAGTCCCCAGAACTAGCCAGAGATTAGGTATACCCTTCTGAGCAAGAATCATGACCGGAACGGTCGTTATAAGAAGAAGTTCAATGACTCTTGGCTTGGTTAGAGCCAAATATGCAGCAGCCTTGCGACCAAAAGAAACAGGTCCTTTTGGTGTGTTTGTGCTGAGGGTGTAGGTAGAAGTCATTGGCTCTAGTCTAAGCGAAATAGACTCTTCCGTTACATATCCGTAATCAAATGCGACACGGGTATAGACTTCAAAGGCACTAGAAAACAGCCACTGAACATCGATTCCTTGGTGTTGTGCAGAGACGGCAAGGTTGCCGATGTTGAAAATACTCAAAGAAACGAAAGAGAGTTTGCTGTGTCACTAATCTGGGACAACATAGATTCAAAGTCAGTGGACACTGCCCGTGTTCTTGCTGCTGATGCCGTTGAGAAGGTAGGAAACGGTCACCCTGGTACAGCTATTTCACTAGCTCCGGTTGCGTACCTTCTATTCCAAAAGGTAATGACACACGATCCAGCAGATGAGAAGTGGACTGGACGCGATCGTTTTATCTTGAGTGTTGGTCACTCCTCTCTAACTATCTACAACCAGTTGTACCTTGCTGGTTACGGTCTTGAACTCGATGACATCAAGTCTCTTCGTACCTGGGGTTCAGCAACTCCTGGTCATCCTGAGTACGGTCACACTAAAGGTGTTGAAATTACTACCGGTCCCCTAGGACAAGGTCTAGCTTCTGCAACTGGTTTCGCATATGCTGCGAGATTCGAGCGTGGACTTTTCGACCCAGAAACACCTAAGGGCGAATCAGCATTCGACCACTTTGTGTATGTAATCGCCGGTGATGGCGACATGCAAGAAGGTGTTACTAGCGAAGCCGCATCACTTGCTGGTCACCAGCAACTAGGAAATCTTGTTGTGATCTACGACTCCAACCAGATTTCTATCGAAGACGACACAAACATTGCATTCACTGAAGATTTGACTGCAAGATATCAGGCATACGGTTGGCACACACAAACTGTTGACTGGAAGAAAACTGGCAACTACGAAGAAGACATCGCCGAGCTATACGCTGCGATTGAAGCTGCTAAAGCAGAAACAACTAAGCCTTCGCTAATTACTCTTCGCACAATTATTGGTTGGCCTTCACCTAAGAAGCAGAACACCGGAAAGATTCACGGATCTGCTTTAGGTGCTGAAGAACTCGCAGGACTAAAAACTGCACTTGGCTTTGACCCAGAGAAGACCTTCGAAGTTCTACCTGAGGTTATTGAACACACAAGAACAAACGCTGCAGCTCGTGCTGCAACTGCTCGTGCTTCATGGCAGGCAAAGTTTGATGTTTGGGCAGCTGCTAATCCAGACAAGAAGAACTTGTACGACAGAGTTCAATCAGGTGAAACACCTAAGGAACTTGCATCTGCTTTACCTGTATTCGATGGTGGAACTGAAATTTCAACACGTTCAGCAAGCGGAAAAGTTATCAACGCCATCGCAGCTGTTATGCCAGAACTTTGGGGTGGTTCAGCTGACCTTGCAGAATCAAACAACACAACTATCGAAGGTGCAAAATCATTCGTGCCTGCTGAATGGTCGACACATGAATGGACTGGTAACCCTTACGGTCGCGTTCTTCACTTCGGTATTCGTGAGCACGCCATGGGTTCAATTCTGAACGGAATTGTTTTGCACGGTAACACTCGTGCCTTCGGTGGTACTTTCTTGATCTTCAGCGATTACATGAGACCTGCAGTAAGACTTGCAGCTTTGATGAAGGTTCCATCGATTTTCGTATGGACTCACGACAGCGTCGCTCTAGGAGAAGATGGTCCTACCCACCAGCCAGTAGAGCAACTTGCAACACTACGCGCTATTCCTGGATTGGATATCGTACGTCCTGGTGATGCTAACGAAGTTGCTCACGCTTGGAAAACAATTCTTGAGCGTAGAGAAAACCCAGCGGGTATCGCTCTAACTAGACAGAACATCCCAGTATTCAAGCGTGGCGAAGCAGATTCAACCGGAGCAGTATTCGCATCAGCTGACAACACCGCTAAGGGTGCTTACACACTTATTGATGCTTCAAATGGAACACCAGAACTTATTCTGATTGCAACCGGTTCAGAGGTTCAGTTAGCTGTTGAGGCTAGAGAGAAGCTAGAAGCAGAAGGAATCAAGACCAGAGTTGTTTCAGCTCCTTGTGTTGAATGGTTCGATGAGCAATCAGATTCATACAAGGAATCTGTTCTACCAGCGAGCGTTTCAGCTCGAGTTTCAGTCGAAGCTGGGCTGTCTCTTGGTTGGAGTAAGTATGTCGGTCGTTCAGGTGAGAGTGTTTCTATCGAACACTTCGGATCATCTGCTGACTACAAGACTCTATTCAGAGAATTCGGTATGACCACAGAAGCAGTAATCGAAGCTGCTCGTAAATCACTAAGCAACTAAGACAACAGGAGAAATATAAATGACCAGTCCATTAGCTCAAGTAGCAGCAAACGGCGTAAGCATCTGGCTTGATGATCTATCAAGAACCAGAATTTCTTCTGGAGACCTAGCAGGCCTTATTGATTCAAGAAGTGTTGTAGGAGTTACTACAAACCCAACTATTTTCGCCCAGTCAATCGGTAAGGGTGAAGGTTATGAAGCTCAGGTTGCCGAACTTGCAAAAGCAGGAGCATCAGCTTCAGAAGCAATCTTCGAGATCACAACAAAAGACGTAGCAGATGCTTGTGACGTATTCGCAGGAGTTTACGCAAAGAGCCACGGCTTCGACGGCAGAGTGTCTATTGAAGTTGAGCCTGGTCTTGCTAATGACACTGCAGGAACTGTCGCTCAGGCAAAAGAACTTTTCGCAAAAGTTAATCGCGAAAACGTAATGATCAAGATCCCTGCAACTAAAGCCGGACTTGCAGCAATCACTGAAGTTATCTCAAACGGAATCAGCGTAAACGTAACTCTGATCTTCTCTCTTCAGCGCTACCGCGAAGTTATCGAGGCATACAAGGCGGGTATTGCACTTGCTCATGCAGCAGGTAAAGACTTGTCCAAGATTCACTCAGTCGCATCATTCTTCGTATCTCGTGTTGATACAGAGATTGATAAGCGTTTGGTGGCTCTAGGAACTGACGAAGCAACTTCGATGAAGAGCAAAGCTGCTCTTGCAAACGCAAGATTGGCTTACCAAGTATTCGAAGTTGAATTCTCAAAGGCTGACTGGAGCACGCTTGCTGCTGCAGGTGCTAACAAGCAGAGACCGCTTATGGCATCAACTGGTGTTAAAGATCCTGCACTAAGTGACACTCTGTATGTAACTGAGTTGATCGCTCCTGAGCTAGTGAACACCATGCCAGAAAAAACCATGGAAGCTGTTTTTGATCACGGTATCGTTCCAGCAAACAGCATTGCTGGAACATACGAAGAGGCTAAGGCTGTCCTTGACAAGATTGAGGGTCTAGGCATTTCTTACGATGAAGTAACAGAACTTCTTGAAACAGAAGGTGTCGATAAGTTCATCATTTCTTGGAATGAACTTATCGAATCTGTCGATGCTGCTCTAGAGGCATCAAAATAATGTCAATTAGCGTAAGAGTTTTTGGCTCAGCTGCAACAGCAGTTGAAGCGAACATTCAGACACTAGTTGCAGATAAAGTAGCTAGTCGTATTGCTGCGAAAGACTTCACCCTTTGGGGTCAAGAAGCTGAAGCAGAATCAGCAATCAGACTTGGTTGGGTTAGCTCAGCAACTGATTCACAAACACTGGTATCAGACATCCTTGCTCTAAGAGACGCTTTCAAAGCTCAGGGAGTCAATCGATTCGTGCTCTGTGGCATGGGTGGATCATCTTTGGCACCAGAAGTTATCACCAACAAATATGGTGTTGAGCTGGTGGTTTTGGATTCAACTTCTCCAGATCAGGTTCGTTCAGTTGTTGCCGCTGATATCCAGAGAACAGCGATTATTGTTTCTTCAAAATCAGGGTCAACAGTAGAAACTGATTCACAAAAGAGAATTTTCGAACAGGCATTCACTGAAGCTGGTATTGAAAAGACTGAGCGAATCGTGATTGTTACTGACCCGGGCTCGCCTATGGAAGCTGCTGCTAAGGCAGATGGCTACAAGATTTTTAATGCTGACCCAACAGTTGGTGGACGTTACTCTGCGTTGACAGCTTTTGGTCTAGTGCCATCTGGTCTAGCAGGCGTTGACATCCAAGCAATTCTTGATGAAGGCAAACAAGCGGCCATCGACCTAAGCGTTGATTCTGCTACTAACCCAGGACTTGTTCTAGGTGCAGCTCTTGCTCGTTCATCAAGCGGCATTGAACTCAAAGACAAGATTGGTCTAATTGCAGATTCAACGCTTCCAGGTTTTGGAGACTGGATCGAGCAGCTGGTTGCTGAATCAACAGGCAAGCACTCAAAGGGTATTCTTCCTGTCGTCTTGCAGAGTTCAAGCTATGAAACCTTTGCTGATCTAAATGACATGTTGTTGGTAAAGATTTCAGGTCAGGATCACGCCGTCCTAGATGATGGCGTAAGCATTGTCGCTCCCCTAGGCGCTCAGTTCCTCCTATGGGAAT
>CALFOB010000090.1 GCA_937919125.1 uncultured Micrococcales bacterium
CAACATAACCATTGTCGATTGAGTAATCGGCTCCATCAACTTCAGCTGGGTTGGAAACGTCGCTGCTGTATGTCTTGATGTCATTAGCAAAGTGTTCCTTTGCCTTCGACAATTCAATTCTGTCTTGAGGACGTTTAGGACCAGCAATAGATGGAACAACTGTTGATAGATCTAGTTCGATGTATTCGCTGTATGCAGCTTCATTGTTGGCATCGTGCCATAGGCCCTGTGCCTTGCTGTAAGCCTCAACCAAATCAATTTCTTCTGAAGAACGTCCAGTTGACTTTAGGTAATCAATAGTTACTTCATCGATTGGGAAGATAGCAACAGTTGAACCAAACTCTGGGCTCATGTTTCCGATAGTTGCACGGTTAGCCAAAGGAACAGCGCTAACTCCTGCGCCATAGAACTCAACAAACTTGCCAACAACTCCGTGCTTACGCATCATCTCTGTGATGGTTAGAACAACGTCAGTAGCTGTAGCTCCAACAGGAATAGAACCGGTTAGTTTGAAACCAACTACCTTAGGAATAAGCATTGATACTGGCTGACCTAGCATTGCTGCCTCAGCTTCGATTCCACCTACTCCCCAACCAAGAACACCTAGACCGTTAACCATGGTGGTGTGTGAATCTGTACCAACACATGAATCTGGATAGGCAAGAGTCTCACCATCAAGTTCTCTAGTCATAACGGTTCTCGCTAGATACTCAATGTTGACTTGGTGAACAATACCTGTGCCTGGATGAACGACCTTGAAGTTGTTGAAGGCTCCCTGACCCCAACGAAGGAATTGGTAACGTTCACCGTTGCGCTCATATTCGTAGGCAACGTTTCTCTCGAATGCATCTGGCGAACCAGCAACGTCGATAACAACAGAGTGATCGATGACTAGTTCAGCTGGAGAAAGTGGGTTAATCTTCTTCGGGTCTCCACCAAGATCTGCAACAGCTTCACGCATAGTTGCTAAGTCAACGATGCAAGGAACTCCTGTGAAGTCCTGCATGATTACACGAGCTGGGCTGAACTGAATCTCAATGTCAGGCTCTGCCTTTGGATCCCAGTTAACGATGGCGTTGATATGAGCATCAGTAATGTTCGCGCCGTCCTCGGTGCGAAGCATGTTCTCAAGAAGAATTTTTAGGCTGTAAGGAAGCTGGTTCTTTAGAACGCTGTCCAACCTGAAGATGCGATAAGACTTATTGCCAACATCAAGAGTTGAACTGGATTTGAAACTATTTACTTTGGACAAAGTCCGCTCCTAGCAGTACCGAAAAAGAATTACTTGTCCAAAATACCATCTTGTTCGGCGCTAACTACTTTCCTAAGCAAAAGCCACGAAACCCAAATCATCAATAGGAAGTAAGGAGTTCCCATAACAATCCTTGTGAAACCAAGGGACACAACATCATTAGCCCAATACATGGGCAGCTGAACCGCTAGTCGAGAAGCAAAGAAACCGACCCAAAGCCAGGTGACCAGGTTGAAAAAGCGCACTTTTCTTCGCTCTTTCCTCCATTTGAGCCCCTGATCTGTCATGAATCCAACCAAAACACCAATCAGAGGAAAACGCACCAAAACGCTCAATAACAGGGCTCCTCCATAAGAAGCGTTGGTGATAAACCCAGTCAAGTAGAAGTCTCTAGGCTGCCCTTCAGGCCTCCTAGCAAGGTAGATAGCCAATGCGATCGCAACAATTGGGCCAATTAGAGCTGAAGCTGGTCTTTTTGCCAGAAAATGTCTAATAATCAGGGCAACCATGGCAACCGACACAGACACAATCGAGATTGTGAGATCTTGCCAAATTGCAAAGGTGAGCACATAAACAAGCCCAGGAACTGTGGCTTCAATAAAGCCTTGAACACCTCCGACGCTTGCTATCAGGCTCTTGGCATCTACTTTGTAGCCATCATCGGTCTTCTTGACGCCGTATTTCTCAGAATCTATCTTTGGCTTCTGGTCTGCCATTACTTAGCTCTCGTGACGATTGACCCAGTTGGCAGCTCTAGTGGAAGAACTTCTCTTGGCGGAAGTGGAGTCTCTCCCCTTTTCACAACTAGCCCTCTAAACACATCCTCAAGCTCACTTCTCTGCTCTAGATCGTTGATCGCTGCCCCTGAAATGGTTCCTCTAAGCAACCAGCGATTTCCACTAAAACCGAACATGCGAACCTTTTGACTCTTTGAGTCACCAATCGGAATCTCCGCATGGATTTCTATTCCATAAGGTCCGGCTGCCTTTTCGGCTGCAACATTTTGATTGGTCAGACTTGTGTAGATGTCATCGACTACTTCTTCCCAGAGGGATGAACCCTTCGAAGAAGCGAAAGCTTGAACCTGCAGAACACTCTCTTTGTAATCGAATGAGATTGCTACTAATCGTTGAGTGCCTTCTTCAACTTCAGCTCTAACTCCAACGCCTGGGTTTGGAACGAAAAGAATTGAACCAAAATCAACGAGTTCTTCGGGAGCGTTTATATCTGAACTATCCCATGGACCTTTGTTCAGTTGGCGTCCGCCATTAGCATTCATCACTTGACACCTGTCGATCCAAAACCTGAGGTTCCTCTTTGAGAACCAGGCAGTTCCGTTACTTGCACGAATCTAGCTGTTTCAAACTTTTGAAACAGCATCTGAGCAATCCTGTCGCCACGTGAAATATTGAAATCCTCGTCAGAGTGATTCACCAAAGTAATAAGCATTTGACCGCGATATCCAGCATCAACTGTCCCTGGTGCATTGAGCACTGTTATGCCGTGCTTTGCAGCCAAGCCACTTCTTGGATGAACAAGAGCCACATAGCCAGACGGCAGCGCAATTGAAACTCCAGTGTTGACTGTGTGTCTCGATCTTGCAGGAATAACAGCGTCTTCTGCTGAACGAAGGTCATATCCAGCATCACCGGGATTACCAATTGTTGGCATCAACTCTGGCTCGCAGCTAATTAGAACTTCAAAAGAGGTCATAAGCGTATTCTAATTCCATGACATTACTTCCAGCGACGAGCCTTTACAAAGAACGCGTTCTGCCAAGCATTTACTTCTACATTGCTTCAATTACTCTCCCTGTTTCGCTGATTTTGGTTGCATTGCCTTTTTCAGAGGTAGTGGCTTTTGGCTTAGCAATAGCGTCAATTCCTGCGGTCTTAGTTTTTTCATGGTTGGGTTCGCCACTTATTTCTTTGACAAAGGCAACACTTTCAATTGGTCAGGTTTCTATTGAAACCAAATACCTTGGCAAAGCAGAGATAGTGAATGCCCAGAATGCATTCGAGGAACGTGGAGTAAAGCTTGACTCTCGAGCCTTCACAAAGTTTCAGATAGGCGTAAAGCAATTAGTGAAGATTGAAATTACTGACCCTGCTGATCCAACGCCTTATTGGCTGATCGCAACCCGGAACCCTGAAGTTCTAGCGGGTTTAATTAATAAGCTTTAGTGAACGCAGTCCACACAGATAGGTCCATAGTCGCCATTCTTTTTGGCTTTCTGGCTGTGGTGCTTAACAATGAAGCAGATCGGAAGAGCACACGTCTGAACTCCAGT
>CALFOB010000091.1 GCA_937919125.1 uncultured Micrococcales bacterium
AGTCATGTTCTTCGCCGCTTTATTCGCCATGTACTTCAGTTTGAGAGCTAACGCTCCTGAAATCTGGCAAGAAGGGGCATCAATTCTGAACGTTCCGTTCGCTTTGATCAACACCCTGATTCTCGTTGCTTCATCCTTCACTGCTCAATTCGGTGTTTTCGCTGCTGAACGCATGCAGCCTAGAGCGACAGGTAAATCTCCACTCAAATGGGGCATGGTTGAGTGGTTCATCATCAGCTACGTACTGGGTGCAGTGTTCGTTGCAGGTCAGGTTTGGGAGTATGCGACTCTTATCAGCGAAGGCGTTAGCCTAAGCAGCAACTCATACGGTTCAGCATTCTACATGACAACTGGATTCCACGCACTTCACGTAACAGGCGGACTAATCGCGTTCTTATTCGTAATTGGTCGCACATTCGCAGCAAAGAAGTTTGGACACAAAGAAGCAACAGCAGCAATCGTGGTCTCCTACTACTGGCACTTCGTGGACGTAGTTTGGATCGGACTGTTCCTCATCATTTACGTTTTGAAATAAACAGAAAAAGAAAGAGCTGAATCTATAAATGAAGCAACTTAGGCGCAAAATCAATGGATTGCGACGCAGTCCAAAGGCTCTAGGTATCGTCATGTTCGCTGGTCTGTTGGTTGTTGGCACCGGCTACTCAACAGTTAGTGCGGCAGTATCCCCTAATCGCGAA
Organism: uncultured Micrococcales bacterium; assembly: GCA_937919125.1. Lineage (GTDB taxonomy): Bacteria > Actinomycetota > Actinomycetes > Actinomycetales > Microbacteriaceae > Rhodoluna. Next base: position 699 of record CALFOB010000091.1, read on the forward strand.
GTAGTTCGCACCCAAGAGCAAATTGATCTTGGCAAGAAAATCTTCTTAGCTAACTGTGCATCATGTCACGGTAAGAATGCTGAAGGAACCAAGAGCGGACCTAACCTAATTGGTGTTGGAGAGGCTTCTGTTGACTTCCAGGTTTCAACCGGTCGTATGCCAGGTGCTGCTAGCGGACCACAGCTAGAAGTTAAGCCTGTTCAGTTCACCGAAGAAGACATCGCCGCGATGGCTGCTTTCATCGGCTCTCTTGGAGATGGTCCTTCAATTCCAGATGCTGCATATTTACAAGCTAACGGTGATGCCTCAGCAGGTGGAGAGCTTTTCAGAATTAACTGTGCAATGTGTCACAACGCAGCAGGTGCAGGTGGTGCTCTTACTCAGGGTAAGTATGCGCCAGGGCTAATGCACTCTTCAGCGAAAACAATTTACGAGGCAATGGTTACTGGCCCTCAGAACATGCCTGTGTTCAACGATGCAAACATCACTCCTGAACAGAAAAACGACATCATCACTTATCTGACTTATGTTCAGAACAACGATTCAGTTGGTGGTGAAGAACTAGGAAGCCTAGGTCCTGTTTCTGAAGGACTTGTCGCCTGGTTCGGACTACTTGGATTACTTATCATCATCGCCGTCTGGCTTGCAGCCAAGTCAAACTAATTAGAGAGATTAAATGAGCGACAACTCGAAAGAAGTAGAAGCAACAAAGGAACTTGCTACATCTGCTGGTTCTTACTCTGATCACGAATACGAGCTTGGCCTTCGTGTAGTAAACGAAGACGCGATCGCAGACCCAGGTCTTGAGCCACACCGTGTGCGTATGACAGATAAGAGTCAGAAGCATGAGAAGGCTGCTGTACGTCAGGTAGCTTTACTATTCACGCTTTCAATGCTTGGAAGCGCATTTGCACTAGATCG
>CALFOB010000092.1 GCA_937919125.1 uncultured Micrococcales bacterium
TCCCTACACGACGCTCTTCCGATCTAGCTAAAAGCAAAATCCAGTTGGTTACTCCTGAAGTGGAGTAAGAAGTTAGAAGGAACCAAAGAAAAACAGGTGTAACGGCAATCCGACCAAAGGTGACTAGGTTAGCTGCGTTCAACATTCTAAAACCCTACTCTTACGCTCTGCCCGTAAGTTGCCAAGCGTCGCCGTCGTCTTCGTCCTCATCAGTTGCTTTTGGAATAAAGTCTGAGAACTCCCCAGCACCCATCGCACTCTGATCAATGGCATCGGCTGCTTGAATCATTGCCTCGGTAGCCTTTGCTCCAGTCTCTCCTCGAAGTTGCGCCAAGACAGTTGGTAGATCTTCAGGTCTAACCATTACATCTCTAGCTTTAGAACCTTCGCTTGGTCCAACGATGTTTCTTGATTCAAGAAGGTCCATTAGACGACCAGCTTTAGCAAACCCAACTCTTAGTTTTCTTTGCAGCATGGATGTTGATCCAAATTGTGAAGAAACAATTAACTCAGCTGCTTGAAGTAGGACTTCTAGATCATCACCGATGTCAGCATCAACAACATTTCTGGTTGCCACTTCATTCACATCTGCACGATACTCAGGCTGCATCTGCTGCTTGACGTGAGAAACAATTGCGCTAAGTTCGCCTTCACCAACCCAAGCACCTTGAACACGCATTGGTTTGTTGGTTCCCATTGGAGAGAACAGAGCGTCACCCTGGCCGATAAGTTTCTCAGCTCCTGGCTGATCCAAGATAACTCTCGAGTCTGTGAGTGAAGAAACAGAGAACGCTAGACGGCTTGGAACGTTTGCCTTGATAAGGCCAGTAACAACATCTACCGATGGTCTTTGGGTTGCTAGAACCAGGTGGATACCAGCTGCACGAGCAAGCTGAGTGATTCTCACAATCGAGTCTTCAACTTCACGAGGAGCAACAATCATTAGGTCTGCAAGCTCATCCACAACAACCAAAAGGTATGGGTACGGCTGAAGCTTTCTAGCTGAGTTTTCAGGAACCTTGACTTCACCTGCAACAAGTGCTCGGTTGAAATCATCAACGTGCTTGAAGCCAAATGATGCTAAGTCGTCATAACGAGCATCCATTTCCTTCACTACCCACTGAAGTGCCTCTGCGGCCTTCTTTGGGTTAGTGATGATTGGCGTAATAAGGTGTGGAACTCCTTCA